>DCOU01000059.1 GCA_002322525.1 Candidatus Omnitrophica bacterium UBA1562
ATCATAATTTTAACAAACTACTGTAAGTTATTGAGGCGTCTGCGAATTAACCCCGACAGCTGCAAGAAAATTTGGAACAAATTTTCGAAGCGTTTTGCTGTCGGGATAGTTCGGCCATACAACTTAGCTTCGCTTACACTCGCTAAGTTGTGGCCTCACTTAAGAAATTTGCGAGGATATCTTTACCTACCTGGGTTAAGATAGATTCCGGATGAAACTGCACTCCCCAGAGAGGATGGTTTTTGTGCTTTAAACCCATAATTTCAAATTCTCTGGTCCAGGCAATTATCTCTAAACATTCAGGCAATGTTTTTTTCTCCACAATCAAAGAATGGTAACGCGTAGCTTCAAAGGGGTTAGGTATGCCTTTAAAGATAGTTTTTCGGTTATGATAAATAAGCGAGGTCTTTCCGTGCATAAGTTTTTTTGCGCCGATAATGCGGCCTCCGTACACATAACCCAGGCATTGATGGCCTAAACACACTCCTAATATGGGGATTTTACCGGCAAATGCCCTAATCACATCGCAAGAAATGCCTGCATTTTCCGGTCTGCCAGGCCCAGGCGAAATAACAATTCTCTCAAGGCCTTTGAGCTTTCTAATCTTATTTATAGTTATCTTATCGTTTCTAAATACCTTAATATTCCCGCCCAGAGCCCCTAAATACTGCACCAGATTATAGGTAAAGGAGTCGTAGTTATCGATCATTAGTATCATTCTTTCTCTCTCCAAATCTTAGCACCCAGTCTTTGTAATTTCTCTTCCATGTCCTCATATCCGCGCTCAAGATGGTATATCCTTGATACCGACGTCCTGCCAGAAGCTACTAATCCGGCTAATACCAAAGATGCCGATGCACGTAAATCTGAGGCCATGACCGGCGCCCCGGATAATTGTCTTACACCCTCAACTATGGCATGCGGGCCTTCCCTCTGGATATGTGCGCCCATACGATTCAGTTCAGCTACATGCATAAATCTGTCCGGATAAATCTTCTCGGTAATCACGCTTATGCCCGGTGTAATACTCATCAGGCTCATAATTTGCGCCTGCATATCTGTAGGAAAACCCGGATAAGGCAAAGTTGTAACATTTATGGGCCTGAGTCTGCCTTTAAGGTGTGCGCGAACCGAAGAATCAGTTTTACTTATAGAGGCCCCCGCTTCTTCCAATTTATCAATCACGGCACCAAGATGCTGATAAAAAATATTCTTTATGCTGACATCTCCTTTAGTAATTAGTGATGCAACCATCAATGTGCCTGCCTCTATCCTATCAGGAATTATCGTATGTTCGGTGCCGCGTAATTGCCTTACTCCTTCTATCTCTATAATGGGTGTGCCGTGGCCCTTTATCTTAGCGCCCATCTTAATCAGAAATTCTGCTAAATCCGCTACCTCTGGTTCACAAGCTGCAGATTCAATTACGGTCTTACCCTTTGCTAAAGTAGCCGCCATCATCACATTGTCAGTAGCTAAAACCGATGAGCCATAAACACCACCTAAATATACCTGGTTACCTTTAAGCTGGCTTGCTTTTGCGTGGACATAACCTGATTCAATAGTAATATCTGCGCCCAACGCTTTAATCCCTTTGAGATGTAAATCCACCGGCCGCACTCCGATAATACAACCGCCCGGCAAAGAAACCTTGGCTTTTTTAAGCTTAGCAAGGATAGGGCCTAAAACGCAAAAAGACGCGCGCATGGTCGAAACCAGTTTATAATCAGCGATGAAGCTTGTATGTTTGGTGGAACTAACAATGACTTTGCCTTTATTAAACTCGGCATTCTTGCCTAAAGAACGTAGAATCTTTAACATCGTGTTTGTATCGCGTAAATTCGGTACATTTTTAATCACGCAGGGCTCATCCGTCAACAAAGTTGCGGCAAGTATAGGCAACACGGCATTCTTAGAACCAGAGACCGTCACTTCGCCCTTTAATCTAATTCCACCTTCAATAACTAATTTATCCATTACCTCTCTCGCTTTTTTGCTATGATGACTCTGTCTATATTATTATAGTCTTTGGCCACGTCTATTATCTCAAAATATCCAGACTTTTGAAAAATATCTTTTATAGCGTCTTTTTGATTAAATCCCATCTCCATGATTAAGAAACCGCCTTTCTTTAAATAAGGAGGCGCTTTGTCAATTATACGGCGATAAAAATGCAAACCATCCTTACCCCCGTCTAAAGCCATATACGGTTCATATTTTATCTCAGGCTGCAAGCCTGAAATTTCTGCAGTAGGAATGTAAGGAGGATTGCAAACAATTAGTTCGTAGTTCGTAGTTCGTAGTTCGTAGTTACTGAATAAATTGCTTAATAAGAAATTAATTTTTACATTATTTAATAAAGCATTTTGCTTCGCTATTTTTATTGCATTCTCAGAGATGTCTATAGCTGTTATTTTTGCCTTGGGTAGAAATTTTGCAAGACTTATAGCAATACAGCCCGACCCCGTACCTATATCTAATAAACTATGAACCATGAACTTTGAACTATGAACTATATCTATTGCTGTCTCTACCAAAATCTCCGTCTCCGGCCGGGGTATAAATACATCGGGCGTTACTTTAAACTCTAACCCTAAGAATTCTGTTTTACCTAATATATACTGTATAGGCTCACCCTGGATTCTTCTTTTTAATGCGCCGGATACTAAAGAAGATATATTTTTATCTAAAAATATATCTTTATTTAGATATAAAGACAGGCGATTGCAATTTAGTATATCGGTAAACAATAATTCTACTTCATTCATCCCGTTAGAAATGAATCCCTATTAGAAAATGAATATTTCTAACGGGATTCATGGGTTTTGATTTCTGACGCTTTTATGAGAGCATCAGATAGCTCATCTAAGTCGCCTTCTAATATCGCTTCTAATTTATGTAGGGTCAAATTTATTCTGTGGTCGGTTACGCGCCGGTCAGGAAAATTATAAGTGCGTATTTTCTCGCTTCGGTCGCCTGAGCCGATCTGGGATTTTCTGGTTTCCGAAATCTTTTTGGACTCTTCCTGTTGCCTCATATCCAGAATTTTTGCGCGCAAAATCCTCATTGCCCTATTCTTATTCTTTAACTGCGAACGTTCATCCTGGCAGGCCACCACCGTACCCGTAGGTAAATGTGTGATTCTCACTGCAGAGTCGGTTTTCTGCATGTGTTGTCCTCCCGGGCCAGAAGACCTATAAGTATCTATTCTTATATCTTTCGGGTCAATAGCCAAATCTACTTCTTCAGGTTCTATTAATACTGCTACCGTCGCGGTCGAGGTATGAATGCGGCCCTGAGCTTCTGTAGCAGGAACGCGCTGTACGCGATGCACCCCGCTTTCAAATCTGATCCGCTTATAGGCATCTTTGCCTTTTACGCTAAATACTATTTCTTTAAACCCTCCTAATTCCGTCGGATGCGCTGCCATCGGCTCTATGGACCAGCCTTTCCTTGCAGCATACTTTGTGTACATCCGGTAAAGGCCTGCAGCAAATAACCCTGCCTCCATACCCCCTGTGCCCTGACGTATCTCAACTATTACATCACGGCCTACGGACCCATCTTCACCGGCTAAGATATTTTTCAGCCTTTGCTCTAAGTCCAGTTTCTTATTCTTTAAATCTTGCAGCTCTGTCCTGGCTAATGTCAAGAATTCATCATCGTCTTTTTCACCAAGCGCAATCTCCAAATCCTTTATTTCTTTGATTATCCTTTTATATTCTCGAAACAAAGATACCGGCTCTTTCAGGCCTGACAGCTCTTTTGCGTATTTATTATACTGTTCTTTATCAGATACAGTTTCGTAGGAAGCTAAAAAACGCTCCAGCTCCTGATAATGTTTTTCTAAATTTTGTAATTGCTCGAACATATCTTCTTATGCGCGCACAAGAACTTTTCAATTAAGCTGCATTTTTTGTGCTTTCCGTTGTTTTTTTACCGTATTTCTTTATAAATTTATCTACCCTACCCGCAGAATCTACAAACTTCTGTTTACCCGTAAAGAATGGATGGCATTTTGAGCATATTTCAACCCTGATATTGGGTTTAGTAGAACGGCTATGAATAGTATTGCCGCAGGCACAAACAATTACGCACTCCTGATATTTGGGATGAATCTTGTCTTTCATAATGTTACCTCCTCTTGCAACCACTAAAGACACTGAGTGATATCTTTAAAGCCCCTGTCTACTGAGACACTGAAATATTTTTCTCAGTGCTTCAGACAAATTCAGTGCTTCAGTGATTACTTTACTGATTCATACTATTTAAGAATTCATCATTATCCTTCGTCTTGGCTAATTTTTCAATTAAAAGTTCCATTGCCTCCACATTATTCAGTTCATTCAAAACCTTTCTTAATATCCAAACCTTTTGTAACCGCTCCTGCTTAAGAAGCAACTCTTCGTGCCGGGTATTGGAACGCTTTATATCAATAGCCGGGTAGATTCTGCGCTGGAATAAATTTCTATCAAGCTGCAGTTCCATATTGCCGGTACCCTTGAATTCTTCAAAAATGACTTCATCCATGCGGCTACCTGTATCCACTAATGCTGTAGCAATAATAGTCAGGCTACCACCTTCCTCAACTGCCCGGGCAGCACCAAAAAATCTCTTTGGTTTTTGTAAGGCATTGGAATCTATACCGCCTGATAATACCTTACCGCTATGCGGGATAACAGAATTATATGCCCTGGCCAAGCGTGTTATACTGTCCAAAAGAATCACCACATCCTTCTTATGTTCTACGAGTCTTCTTGCTTTCTCCAGAACGATTTCGGCAACCTGCACATGCCTTTCCGGAGGCTCATCGAAGGTCGATGATATTACTTCACCCTTAACATGTCTTTGCATATCGGTAACTTCCTCCGGACGCTCATCTATCAGCAGTACAATTAATATAACATCCGGATGGTTAGTAGTTATAGAATTTGCAATCTTCTGCAATAACACGGTCTTGCCACTATAGGGTTGCGCAACAATCAGGCCGCGCTGGCCTTTACCTATAGGTGTGAGTAAATCAATAACGCGCATGGATATTTCATCGGGTCTTATCTCCAAGTTAAATTCATCATGGGGATATATGGGCGTAAGGTTATCAAAGAGCACTTTTTCTTTTGCCTCTTCAGGATTCTCAAAGTTGACTGCCTGGACTTTTAAAAGCGCAAAATATTTTTCTCCTTCTTTGGGTGGGCGTATTTCGCCGCTGACTGTATCACCTGTCCTTAATTCAAACTTCCTAATCTGGGAGGGAGACACATAAATATCATCAGGGCAGGGTAAATAATTATAATTCGGCGACCTCAGGAAACCGAATCCCTCGGATAAAATCTCTAAGATGCCCTCCCCAAGCATAAGGCCTTCTTTTTCTGCCTGAGCCTGCAGTATCTTAAAGATTAAGTCTTGCTTTCTAAGCCCGCTTACCCCATTGATATTCAGTTCTTTAGCTAATTTATTCAGCTCAATAATTTTTATTTCTTTTAGACTTCCGATATCTAATTTTCCCACAACAACCTCCTTCGTAACCACTGAAGCACTGAGAAAAACTGAGACACAGAGAGATTATTTCAGTGTCTCAGTAAAAATTCAGTGTCTCAGTGGTTGCAGTTTCTTCCAAATTTCTTTTACCTGTCTTTTTGTTTGGTAAATCGCCCCGTTATTATCTATTATAAAATTCGCAAAACGTGACTTCACGTTTTGCGGAATCTGCGCCTCGATTCTTTTTAATATATCTTGCCTGCTAAAACCTGTTTTCTTGGAGATTCTCTCTATTTGTTTTTCTCTCGTTATTGTTACCACAATTAATTTATCTACTAAATTTTGTAACCCTGCCTCAATAAGTAAAGGCGCATCCAAAACGATAACTCTTCCGGAAGAGGTCTCTATCTTTTTCTTAATAACCCTAATCACCTCAGGATGTACAATGCTGTTTAGTTTTTTTAGTAAATATTTATTGTTGAATACAACCTCGGCTAATTTGTCCCGGTCAATAGCTCTATTTTTCTTGAGAATATCCCTGTCAAAAGTATTAATTATTTTTTTATATATTTTAGTCCGGGGTTTAATCAGCCTGTGGGCAATCCTATCCGCATCGATTATCTTTGCGCCCAAAGACCTAAAAATCCTGGCTACAGTGGTCTTGCCGCTGCCAAAGCTGCCTGTAAGTCCTAAAATTATCTTTCTCTTACTTTGACTTTGCTTTTTCATACAGCGCCACATACTCTTTAGCAGATTCCCGCCAGGAAAAATTACTCTGTATGGCTCTTCGCATAAGTCCTAGCCATTTCTTTTTACCTCTAAATGCCCTAATTGCTTTATCTATTGTTTTAATTAAATCTTCTTTTTTATACTTATCGAATACGAATCCATCATCTTCAGTTACTGTATCAACTAACCCTCCGGTTTTAAATACCAATGGTATAGTTCCATAGCGCATACTAATCATCTGGCCTAAACCGCAAGGTTCATATTTTGAGGGCATAAGAAATACATCTGAACCTGCGTATATCTTATGGGCCAAGACGTCGTCAAATTTCAAATGCAGAGAAATAATCCGAGGGTATTTTTTTACGATATTCTCTAAAATAACATGGTATTTCAAATCGCCTGTGCCCAAAATAACCAGCTGTAAATTCATATGGCAAATCTTCTCTATGGCATCTGCCAATATATCAAATCCTTTCTGTTGGGCAAGTCTTGAAACAATGCCAAAAAGCGGAACATCAATTTTGACAGGTAATTTACAAATTTTCCGCAGGTCTTCCTTATTCTTATATTTATCCTCTATGCTCTTAAGAGAATAATTCTTAGCAATAAACTTGTCGGTTTCCGGATTCCAGATGGAATAATCCAAGCCGTTTAATATACCGAATACATCGAGTTTGCGTTTAGCTAAGACCCCTTCCAAACCATAGCCGAATTCTTTAGTCTGTATCTCTCTACTGTATGTTGGACTGACTGTATTGATAATGTCGCAAAATACTATGCCACCCTTTAAAAGATTAATCTTGCCATAGAATTCCAGCATCTCCATATTAAAATACTTCCAGTCCAAGCCTAACTTCGGAAATTCATCTTTAGAAAAGAGCCCCTGATAGCCTATATTGTGTATGGTAAATACTGTCTTGATATTTTGATAAAAGGGATTGTCTATATATAATGTCTTTAGATATACGGGAATCAATGCGCTCTGCCAATCATGACAATGTATAATATCAGGGGCAAAATTTATCTCCTTTAGCAAATCCAATGTCCTCTTGCTATAATAAGAAAATCTGTCCAGATTATCTTTGTAATCTCCGGCTTTGTCTTGGTATAAGCCATCGCGATTAAAGTAAGGATCGTTATCTATAAAATATACCTTTACCCCGTTAGAAGTTTTATTTTCCTCCCTAAGAGCTTTGGTATTTCTAACGGGGTTTATGTTCTTCCCGATAACCGTATAAGAGATATCCGGTTTTAATCTCTCAATTTTAAACTTGGGTTCCCGGATAGTTTTATATCGGGGCATAATAATTATCACTTCCTGGTTTAATGATTCTAACTCAAGAGGCAATGCCCCTGCCACATCTGCTAATCCACCCGTTTTAGCAAACGGCACAACTTCAGAAGCGCAAATAGCTATCCGCATTTAATATCCTCCATTTCTAACCAATTCTTACCTTTCTTAATATCCACTTTTATCGGCACGTCTAATTTGAAAACATTCTCCATCTTATCTCTTGCCAAATCTACAAATGCCACTATTTCTTCTTTGGGCACATCGAATACTAATTCATCGTGAATTTGCATAATCATTCTTGTCTTAAGGGCACTTGTTTTTATCTCTTCATAGAGCCTGACCATGGCTAATTTTATTAAGTCACTCGCTGAACCCTGTATAGGCGTGTTTATTGCCTGCCTTTCCGCAAATTGCCGTATACTCTGATTTTTATTGTTAATTTCAGGAATATATCTTCTCCTGCCTAAGATTGTAGTAACAAATCCTTCTTTTTTTGCGCGGGTTATCTGTTCTTGCACGTAATCTTTTACTTGAGGATATCTTGAAAAATATGCCTCGATAAATGCCTGGGCTTCATCAACGCTTATACCCAAATCCCGGGAAAGCCCAAAAGAGGTAAGGCCGTAAATAATCCCGAAATTTACTCTTTTTGCGGTCTCGCGCATTGAATCGGTAATATCTTTTTCTTCTAAGCCATAGATGAAAGAAGCGGTGATTTTATGCACATCTTTGTCGTTTTTAAACGCGAGAATAAGGTTTTTATCTTTTGATAAATGCGCTAAAATTCTTAATTCTACCTGTGAATAATCACAGGATAAAAGATAGCTGTCTTTACTGAATGCAATTACTGCGCGTCTTATATTCTTGCCTAAATCTGTCTTTATGGGTAAATTCTGCAGGTTTGGTCCGCTTGAGCTGAGCCTGCCTGTTTCCGTAGCGGTTTGATTAAAAGAAGTATGGATTCTTCCCGTTTCGGGATCCAACAAATTTGGCAGGGCATCTATATATGTAGACTTAAGCTTTGTTAACTGGCGATATTCTAATAAAAAGTGGGGAAGTTTATGTTTATCAGCCAATTTTCTTAATACCTCTTCGTCGGTAGACGGGCCGGTTTTAGATCTTTTGACAATAGGTAATTTTAATTTTTCAAACAAGATACTCCTTAATTGTTTCGGCGAATTGATGTTAAACTGGCTGCCGCTCACCGAGTAAATATCTTCAACTAATTTAACCAATCTTTTCTCTAAATCCCTGGAGAGTTTATTTAAGATTTCTAAATCTATTTTTATCCCGGTTAATTCCATTTGAGATAATACTTCAACCAGAGGCATTTCAATCTCGGTAAAAAGATTAAAGAGCGATTTGTCGCACAATTCTCTTTCTAATTTTGGTTTTAGCTGCTTAATGATGCTAAGTGCCTTTAAGTTATTCAAGGAGCCGGGCTTTAAAAACTCGCCTAAATAATCCCAAGCCAAATCATTTAAATTATATCCGGATTTAGAAGGATTGATTAAATAACCAGCCACCATAGTATCAAAATATAATCCTTCTAAGGCGGTATCTTCCTTTGCTAAAGATACATTCATTTTTTTAAGGTCATGGCCTATTTTCTTTATCTCGGGATTCGATAATATAGCCTTAAGATTTATGCCGGGATGGGTGAGTCTAAAGAATTTATCCTTTGCCCCGTTAGAAATCTTGCTTTCCTCCCTAAGAGTTTTGGTATTTCTAACGGGGTTTGCATAAAATATCAGGCTGTCAAAACTGTCGCCATATAAAACAAGTTCGTCCTGAGGCTTTATCAAATCTTTTAATTCTTTATCTTCTAATGTAGTTAGCTCTATATCCGGTGATTTATCTTCCTTTACCTCTAAATCTTTCAAGAGTTTCTTAAACTCTAATAACTTAAATAATCTAAATAATTCCTGGTAATTGGGTTCACTTATTTTTAATTTATCTAAATTAAAATCCAAATCTATCTTTTTATCTAATACGGCTAATTCTTTATTTAATTTTACTGTATCGATATTATCTTTTATCGCTATTTTTATTTTTTCTGATTTTATTTTATCGATATTGCTCAATAATTTTTCTACCGAGCCGAATTCTTTAATTAATGATGCTGCTGTCTTTTCGCCTATGCCGGGTACGCTTGGAATATTATCCGCATCATCTCCCATAAGCGCGATAATATCGGTTATCATCTTGGGCCCTACCCCAAAGCGTTCTGAAACCTTTTTTTCATCGTAGATTATGCCTTCATCTTTATAAGGGCTAAATACCGTAATATCATCATCTACTAACTGCAATATGTCTTTATCGGAACTGACAACAGTTGTAGATACGCCTTTTTCTTTTGCTTTCTTGGCAAGGGTGGCAATAATATCATCTGCTTCGTAACCTTCCTGTTCAAATATAGTGATTCCATAGGCAGAAATCACCTCTTTTATCAGAGGGATCTGGCCGGATAATTCGTCCGGCATAGGCGGACGTTTTATTTTATATTCTGCAAATTTCTTAAGCCTGAAAGTATTCCTTGAAACATCAAAACATACTGCCAGGAATTGAGGCTTTTTTTCCTTCAAGACCTTATTTAACATATTTATAAAACCGTATATGGCATTTGTGGGTTGGCCGAAAGATGTAGAAAGCCTGCCAATAGCATAGAATGCCCGGTAGCAAAAAGCCGTGGCATCGATTAAAAAGAGTTTAGGCTTAATCATTCAGGCGTGTATCGCCGTCGATTGAACAAAGCGCAACTTCTCACCATTAATCAAACATTGAAATTAATGAGGCGTGATGAATGTTTGCGAACCCTGTTAACAAAAGCGCTGATTTACCCCGTTAGAAATCTTGCTTTTCTCTCTAAGAGCTTCGGTATTTCTAACGGGGTTTATTTATTGGAAGAACATGATATTCTTTTACAGAAGCTTCCTTAAAGTGAGTTTTGAAGGCAAGCTTGACACTATCAGTATTCATTATATAAGATATAAGAAAAATGTAAAAAGGTCAAGTAAAATCGCCTTCGGC
>DCOU01000129.1 GCA_002322525.1 Candidatus Omnitrophica bacterium UBA1562
AAAAGGTTCGAATTGGTATCAGTTTCGGACGCGTCTGCAACCAATTCGCACCGCATCCGAAGTCTCGGTAAAGATTATAATTCAACCGCTTCAACGAATCCCATTATACCAAAAATTAGCAAAAAAGGTAGAAGAATTACTTCTTCTAGGAATGTCCTTTCGGGCTATAGGGAGAAGCTTAGGCGTAAACAAGAGAACTGTAATGAGGGCTTATGAGTATATTAATAGACCTTTAAGGTAAAATGAGTTGGCCATTTAGCATTCGAAATCTTATCTATCCTCAAGAAAGATTCATCTGGGAGCAAGTCAGGATTATACATGAAACAGACAAGGCGATACTGGTAGATAATGGCAGGAAATTCTGGATTCCAAAATGCCGAATATACGGGATAAGAATAAGAAATAATATCTTTGAGATTTACGTTAAGGAAAGTACTATGGGATAATTCTCTGAGGGTAATGTCAAATAAATTGTGTAAATTCTTTTAACGGCTTATCCTCCCATTTGTTATTTAAGCGTGTCAGTATGGCATAGATTATCCGGTTTACGCTGTCTTGGTTAGTAAAGCAGCTCATTGGCCTTGTGCGCCTGCGTACTTCTCTAAAGGCGCGCTCTATGACATTTGTAGTTCTAATGCGTCTACGAATAAGCTTTCTATATTGCTCTTTTATAGGTATCTCTAAGAAGTTAAGCAGTTCATCTAGGTCTTTTTCAATACAGTTGGTGGCTTGAGGATATTTTCTATGCCAGTGGTTTTTCCAACGCTTGAATAACTTTACAGCCTCGCGTTTAGTTGAGGCCTTATAGATTTCCTTGGCTTGGCCCAAGACTTCTTTTTCATCGCTCTTTTTCAGGTATTTGGCCACATTACGTAGCTTATGCACCCAGCAATGCTGTCTTTTGGTATAAGCATAGACGACGTCCAGGGCAGCGTGAAGCCCTTTACAGCCATCGGTAATAATAAGCTTAAGATTTTTTCCTTTAAGTCCTCTTGAGTAAAGATCGTTCAGGAATGCCTCCCAGCAGTTTTGCGATTCTGAAGGTGCGATCCTAAAGGAGATGAGCTCTTTTTTGCCGAAGACGGTTATGCCATAGGCTACCAGCACAAGCTTCTTTTCCGCATGAAGCGAAGCCTTTACCTTAAGCGTTATGCCGTCGAGGAACAAGAATTGGTATTCATCGAGCAAATTTCTTTTATGGAACTCCTTGACCTTAACATCCAAGCTCTTTGTTACATTTGATACACAAGATGCAGAGAAGGTTGTTTCAAGAAGCGGCTTTAGAGCGCCTGAGACATCTCTGGTTGAGATGCCGGCTAAGAATACATTGCATATCGCTTCGTTGACTGCGCGCTGCCTTCTCTGATAGCGTTGGAAAATACTTGTTTTATAGAGTCCTGTACGGGAACGCGGCACCTTTAGATCAACCAGCGGCCCAAGTTCAGTGTCGAGAGAGCGTTCGTAATAGCCGTTTCGGTAATCGATTCTGTTTTTCGTTCTTTGGTAACTTTCTCTGTCCATATAGCGAGTAATTTCATCCAGCATTGCCAGTTCCATTGTGTCTTTTAAGAGAGAGCGGGTATGCCGCTTGATATCCACCCAGAAGTCTGCATCTGTGCAAGAGTCAACAAATTCCTTTACGCGGCGCCACCTTTGTGTTACATTAGCATCAAAGACTAAGTATTGCATAAGGCGTACTCCTTTCTCTGTTAGGGCAACTACTAATTGCCCAAGGTTAATAAAATAGTTTTCTCAAGAGAAGGATACGCCTTTTTTAATGAAATTTCAAAGAAAATGATTTTTGGCTCAAGGACTTAAAAAATTTGCCCTCTAATCTTTTCTTAGAGACACGATTTTTCCTTGAGTCATATAAAACCATTACTTCTTTGAAGCGAATTTACACAAGATTGAGTATACTACCTTCTCTGAGATAAATATTGCAAAAATTTAGCGATAGGATATAATAATTATTCCTTGGCACAGATGTTGCATACACAAAGAAGGTCACATGCCCCTAGAAGTAAAACTCCAGCCTAAATTAACCTATAAGCTACGATTAACTCCCCAGATTAAATTAGCCCTTAATCTCTTGCAGTTACCCCTTGCACAGCTTAAAGAATACATTAAAGATGAAATTGAAAAAAATCCTCTTTTAGAGCCTTATGAAGATACTGTTTCTTCAAAAGGGAAATTAGATGAAATCTTAAAAAAAATCGAGAACCGTGAAAATAAAGAATCCGAATCTGATATACTGTGGACAGAAGAAGATGAAGATAGAAAACAATACAGAGAAAGCCTTATCAGCACCTCTCTTGCATTGCAGGAACATTTATCAAGACAATTGCACCTCTTTTCTAACTCTGAGGATGAACACAAAGTCGGAGAATCAATTATAGGAAATATAAACGATAACGGATATCTTGACTGCCCTATAGATGAAATAGCAGAATCTAACAGAACAACAAAATCTCAAGTTGAAAAAGTATTAGCTCTTATTCAAACTTTTGACCCTATAGGAGTTGGCGCAAGAGATCTAAGAGAGTGCCTTTGGTTGCAACTCAGGGCTAAAGAAGAAGAAAATTCTTTAGCGGGACAAATAGTAGATAAATACCTTCCTTTTTTAGAAAAGAAAAGGTATGAATATATTGCTAAAAAACTTAAGCGTTCTGTGGAAGAAATTAAAAACGCCATAAAAGAGATAGCTAAGTTTGAACCAAAACCTGGCTGTTCCTTTAACCAAGAAATAACTCAACGTTTAATTCCAGATGCGATATTAAGGAAAAATAAAGATGGGTATGAAGTTATACCTAATGATTGGGAACTGCCTCGCTTTAGCCTTAACGCTAAATATAAAGAGATGCTAAAGAAAAATGATACGCCTACAGAGGTTAAAGAATATTTGCAAGAAAGACTTAAGGCTGGACGCTCATTGATAGATGCAGTGAATAAACGCAAAGAGACGATTCAGAAGATAATTGAAGAGATTGTCTATGCGCAAAAAGATTTCTTAGATAATGGAGCAACGCATTTTAAACCGCTGACTTTATCCCAAATTGCAGATAGAATAGGTAAACATAAATCTACAGTAAGTAGAGCCATTAGTAACAAATATGTTCAGACGCCATATGGTATCCTTGAATTAAGAGATTTTATAAACTCTGGGGTTAAGCAGGAAAATGGAGAGCTATTTTCCTCTAAGACAATCAAAGCGAAGATAAAAACCCTTATAGAAAGTGAAAAAAGAAAAAAACCTTTAAGTGATCTGGAGATATCAAACTGCCTTAAACAAGAAGAGATACTTGTTAGCCGCCGGACAATAGCTAAATATAGACATCAATTAAAAATCCTACCTTCAAAATCAAGACGGGAATAAACACTTATCTTCTTTTTTAATAACCATCAAGCTTAAAAACAGGCTAATTGCGCTAAAAAGTAAAGAACCAAAAAACGCCGGCCAAAAGCCAGATATGGCAAATCCTTTTACAATCTTTGAAACCAGATAAAAAAGAAATCCGTTTATGAAAAAAGTGAATATTCCCAGCGTAAATATGTTTATAGGCAGTGTAATTAATATTATAAACGGCCGCAAAAATGCATTGATTATCCCTAAAACCAAAGCAACCACAATAGCAGCGAGGGGGCTGGCTACCTGTATTCCTTTTACAATGTAAGTAACTATAAGGATGGCTAGAGAATTAATTATCCATTTTGTTAGAAATCTTTTCATCTAAAACCCTGCCTTTCTTTTATTCTGCCCCTAGTCTCTATTCTTTCTTTTTTGAGCTTCCTTTTGATTCAACAGCCTCAACAGGCATTTGACAATCACCTTTAAACAAAGCACCCTCAGCAATAACTAAAAGTGGGGCTTCAATATTTCCTGTCACTCTTGCGGACGCAGTAAGTTCAAGTCGTTTACTACATATAATATCCCCTTCCACTCTTCCCGATATCGTTATGCTATCGCCCTTAACTGTTTTAGCTTTTACATTTGCCTTTTCACCGATAATTAAAACTCCCCTGGCTTCTAAATCACCTTCGAAATCACCATTTAACCTTAGGTTAACTGGACCCGTAAATTTAAGATTACCCTGCATACCCGCTTCGATATTAATTGTCTTATCTTCTGTTTGGGGCAAATCGTTTTTCTTAAACATAGATTCTCCTCCAATTTTATAATTATACCATTTTTGTTTTTTTATCTTCATACCTACCCTTCTAATAATATTTTAGCTATTAGACTTAGGTAAACCCCGTTAGAAATAAGACGCCAGAGGCGTCTGCTGCACCTCTGGTGCAGATTTCTAACGGGGTAAATGTCCGTATTCTTGGAGATACTTGCGCGAAATGGCATGGCAATTTGGACAATCCGGATTCTTGGAATTATAATTTGAGCATAACAATAAGGTATTCGCTTCAACTAAAATATCCTGGGCGTAGTCTTGTTTTTCTCTGAGGATTGCCTTCTCAAGTTTTAAAATTATATTTTTTATTATCCCATCTGATTCGCAAAAAATAGGACATGCTATGTTATTCTGAATAGATTCTTCCATTTTATAATCGCTCTTCCCAAACAATTGCACCTACGGGACAAACCTTTACGCATTCGCCACACCGGAGTCAATCAGCCCTTTTGTGTCAAAATCGCTGATTTTGACTCCGATTTGTAATTCTTATCTCGCTCGATCGCTCCTTGAGCACATACTTCAGCACAGCGTTCACATTGGTTGCAACTCCTTGTAATTCTATAGGGCATAATTTATACTTTCGCGGCTTAAAAACCGCAATCTTTAGGACGCAGATTAGATATGACCGCTCAAGTATTTCATTTGAGAAACTTCGCGAGGAGCTTCATTATTTAGATACGGGTAAACAATCCTTTTTCCAGCAGCAACTCATTTGATTACAAAAATCTTTGGCTGTGCCAAAACAAGGAAAATTACCTTCGGCAGTCTGAATTGAGCGAATGAGATCTGTATTCTTCATCCCTATCTTGGTTTTTATGCCCAAAATCTTTGCCTTTTCTTTCAATTCTTTTAACGCCATTTCTACCCCCTTGCTATTTTTGATTCTATATAGCGGCTGAGTTCTGTTTTATTTTTGTCTTCCAATAAAACAAAGGAAACGCCATAATGATTAACCGGTGAGTCTGTCTTCTTCCAGATAATCTCTGCCTTGATTTTTAGAATAGGAACCTTGTCTCCGAAAAAGAATAATCTTAAATTTATTGTCTCCTTTTCTTCAAAATCTCTTCTTGTTTCAAAACACAACCCTCTCGAGCCAATATTGTTAGCAAATGATTTTATGCTCTTAGATTTATCCGGAGATTCGATCCTCAATATTATAGTTCTATTATAATCTTTACTTAAATCTAAACGGGGAAATTCTCTTCTTTCTTCTGATTTGCCAGAAATCCAGAGTTCGCCTTCTTTTTCAGCAGTTGTCAATTTCTTGGCTAGGCCCTTTTCCACAAGCACTTCTTTTAGAGATTCAAGTGAACCTTTAACCTCTACAGCCTCTTTTTCTTTTTGCAATAGCCCTTCTTCAGCTATTTTACGAGCTTCTTGCTCTTGCCCTAAAACTTGTTTTTCTTCCTGTAATTCTGTTTTGAGCTGCTCAAATTCTTTTTCCTTTGTTCGCGAAGCATCTTCTATGGCTTTGAGGATAATTTCTTCCTGCTCAAGAAGCTTATTTTTTTCTGCAACCTGAGATTTAAGCTTCTCCATCTCTTGGGCTGCAACATTTTTATCGAGAATTAATTTGTACCTTCGCCAGAGTAACCAAAAGAGTAAAATACCTAACCCAGAAATTAAACCTACAAACCAAAATACTAAGCCCATTTGATTCTTTCTCTCTTTCAAAGGTAATTCTGCAATTACCTTTGAAGGCTCTAATGCCGGATGATCCGCTACAACTTTTGTAAGCGCAGTATCCATTACTTCTAATTTTTTAATCATTGCCTCTTTATCTTTAGTCTCATTTACAAAAATCTCTTTTCCATCTTCAGGAAATCCAGATGCCTCTGTGGGCGTTTCAATATCTAATATAATGGTATCTACTTCCTGCCAAATTCTATAAGGCACTTTTTGCGTAAGCTCAAAAGTTAATGATTTAAGCGACTTCCTTTGCCCATCTCCAAAATAGCGGCTAGTAATCTTTTTTATTACACCCTGATTAACTATAACTTCATTATCCAACTTACTTACGATATTTCTGGTTTGAAATTCAACTGTTAATCTCGGTGGGGTATCGACCCAGTAAGAATTAAATTTAGCCGGTCCTGAAGTGGAAATTACTATTCTTGTCCCTTCTTTGGTTTCTTTGGCTATTGGGAGAGTTTTAGGTTTTTCTGTTAATTCCTGTGCTATTGAAAGATTGATGGACAAAAACCCAAAGACTAATATCAAGAAACAATTAAATATTACTTTTAGCTTTTCCCGCATTTTTCGGGATCCCGTTTTGGCGGGAAAATTTCTCGTTCTCATAGTTTTTTCACCGCATCATTTTCCTTAAATTCTACAT
>DCOU01000096.1 GCA_002322525.1 Candidatus Omnitrophica bacterium UBA1562
TACTCTTCCATTTTGGATTTGGCTTATGAATTGCTTAATCAGATAGGCAACAAATCCACCTGTGGCTGCCGCCATAACCCTTAAGATTAAAGCCATCTTAAAAGGAAGCAAAAGCAATGAACAAAAGATTGCACCAATGCTTAAACTGATAACCGTTGACCAACTGGCTTTCACTAACCAAAGATAAGTAAATAGGGAAGTAGCGACACCGGCTACCACTGCCCCTAATATCTCCCCAGTGCTCAGGTTAGGCCGCAATAACCCTGACAATCCCACACCCATGCCTGAAAGGATGATAAGCGCCCAGCGTAATCTTGCCATCCGCTTATCTTGGCCTCTTAAACTCCAGCTTAAGATAG
This sequence comes from Candidatus Omnitrophica bacterium UBA1562, assembly GCA_002322525.1. Classification (GTDB taxonomy): domain Bacteria; phylum Omnitrophota; class Gorgyraeia; order Gygaellales; family Profunditerraquicolaceae; genus UBA1562. The sequence goes on from DCOU01000096.1 coordinate 360, forward strand.
CCAACCCCAAAGGTAGACCCACAGCAATAAGGGGTATCAACCAAGGATTTCCCACTGCCTTAATTAGAGCAGGTATATAGAATTTAACCGCTGCTACTATCCCTGCTAAAACAATCGCTAATCCTGAAACCCCCAAACTAACTTTACCCCAGAGGGTCTCAGGTTTATAGAGCTGTTTGAGTTCTCTCCACGCATTAACTTTACTTGGATGCGTTATCTTACTTTCATCCATAACCCGATAAAGAGTCAGTTCTTTTACCGAGTTTCTTTTGCGTATCTTGCGTATCTGCTGTCTCAACCGTCCCCTAAGCTCAATAACGCGAACCGCGTAAGATTGGGATAGAATAATGCGTATAAACTGCTCATCAAGCTCATTCTGCTTTTTAACATTTATATCTAACATCAAATTTAATGCCCCAGCTAATTTTTCAACCCTTATATACTCTGTAAGATAGAAGATGCTGTGGTCAGAAGGTAGAAAAGCTAAAATTTGCGCCAGCTTTTCAGTAGAGAGGAAATTCAGAATTCCTGAAGAATCCCTATTTCTAATTACATAACCATGCTCGCCAGTTGGACCCATGCGCAGCTTCATCATCTCCACTATCTGCTCAGGACTAAACCTCTCTAAGTATGAAGCAAGAGAGGCTATTGCCTTCTCCTGCCCAGGCATACCTTCAATAGTATTTCTTACAAAGAGCGCCTCTTTTCTTATATCTAATTTAGAGATATCTCCCTTATAAATATGGCCTATAAAGCAAGCGGGGAAAAACAGCTCTTGAATATCAGTCCCTTTAATCTCATAAACCGGCTCCATCTTATTTACCCACAATAATCCTGAGCGAATGAGTCTAATCCAGAGCCGGCTAATGGTTTCCCTGGAGGGGTTCTCATCCTTAAGTAAAACCACTACTTCATATCCTAAATAATGAGGATTCATTACCAGTGAGTTTAAGAATAGGGAAATAATATCTCTTCCCTGAGGAGCTATAACCGGCTTTCTTAACTTAAGAGTAATGAGTAATCTTTCTTCAAAACTAAGTAATGGTAAGGGGGCCTCTGGGTTAATCTCAGGTGAAAATAAAAGTTCAAGATTCTTTACTACCAATGCCCTACTTTCAGCTATAACCTCTACAGTAATTTGGCCTATCTCTAAGCGATCTCTTACAATGTTAAAATAATATGTTTTGTCATCTCCATTTCTCTGGCCTAATATTAAAAGATCTAACCCTCTTTGTCTCAATTCCCTATTAAAAGGCAAGAAGGATTTAACCAAGGGCCGTCCTTCTGAGTATTTAGCATGTTCTTGCGGCCCTCTAGATGATGTCTGGGGGGAAAGAGGCTGGGGTGATGGCAGGGCCTCTTTTTTAAATGCCGCACTTATTTTTCCAATATCTTCTGAAGGAACATAAGGCACCTGCACACGTACCGGCTCATCAGAGGACGAACTATTAAAAACCGGGCCCTTATAAAGAGCATCACCTCTACCTAAAAGCTCTTCTGCTCCACCCTTACCTAAGATCGTTATGGAGTCAGCGCTGGAAGGTAACTGAAACGCTATTCTTGCAGGCAGATTGGCTTTTATCTGCGCCATACTTTCTGAGAGGTCAGTAGATGGCCTCTGTGTGGACAACACTAAATGGACACCACAAGCCCTTCCTGCTTGAGCAATCCTCTGGATAAGAGAAGCGATTATTTTATCTGCAGGCTCCCTACCATTGATGGTTATTTCTGGAAATCTCTGCTTTAACCCAGAGAGTATCTTCTCAAGCTCCTCCTTCTTAAGTAGCCTTCCCTTCTGAATTAGCTCAGCAAACTCATCAATAACTATAACTACATAAGGTAGCTGCTCAGAGGCTGACACAGACCTATTATACTCCCCAAGGTTCCTTAACTTACTTTGCTCAAGCACAATGGCTCTTTTATTAATCTCTTCAACTTGAGCCAGGAATAACTCCAGTGTTTCTTCTGGAGTAGAGGCAAATCCTATACAATGTTCTATTTCTTGATAATAACTGAGCTCCAGTCCTCCTTTTAAATCTATAAATACAAACTGCGCTTCTTGAGGGCTCTTTGAAACCAGTAATGAGCAGATTAACCCGTGTAAGAAATTTGATTTTCCACCTCCGGTTGTTCCTGCCACCAGGAGATGGGGCATCTGGGTTAAATCTGAAATGATAGGTTTTCCCTCCACAGACATACCCATAATTATTGGTAGCCCTGTCTCTGAGAGAGCAGTTTTAAAGTCAGGGGTCTCTAATATATCCCTTAATCCTAATATGACTTCACCTCTTAGGCCTCTTTGTACCTGGATTCCCACATAAGTTGTGCCAGGGATTAAGGGCTTTACTGTAACTTTTCTTCCACCTAAGAGCACACTTAATGTCTCAGCCACTCTTTTTATATCTCCTACCCGCTCAACTGGTTTTCCGGTTTCTGGATCTCTAAGTGAAAGGTAGAATTCTAAAGCTTGGGCTGAGGTCACGCTTACTCCAACTACAGTAGCTTTAACTCCCAGTCCAGGAAGTTCTGACTGTAACTGCCAATTTAGCAGGGCAATCTCCAAACATTCTTTTGAGGTAGGTTTGCGTTGGTATGCGGTAAGCTGCTCTATCAGCATAGTAAATGGATTTTGAGTCATCATCCCTAAGACTAAAACCGCCCCGGCTGCCCCAGCTAGGGACGGTTCTGAAATACGCTTAAAGGTGTCCCCTACTAACACAGCCACCCCCATCAGGACCAGCAGCAATATCAGAGGCAATATAATGCCGATCCTGGCGCGAATAAAATCAACCAGCCTTTGCCCGTAAGAAGCTATATTGTTTGCTGTGGTTATCAGCCGCTGAGCAAAGAAACTACCTATTTTCTTTACGGCGTTTAATATAAGTGCCATCATGGAAAATAAACAGATAAAATACCCAAGATACACGTATATATCTGCATATAATTCGACTATTTCTAGGTGCGCTATCTCAATTAACCCTTTTATAATTACAACTGGCAGGTAGCTATTGGCAGCATAGACTACCTGTTCGCCCCCAATAAAGAAGCTCCTGAAGAATTCCTCTTCGAGAACACTAGCGACAGGCAAGGAATACCTGATTAATGCCTTTGTGATTTGATCAATGGCAACGAGGTATAATATAAACAGGGACGCATAAGGCAGGAGTGCAAATATCTTATTTTGACCGCGGGCAGTGCCAGGATGCCTTGTTTGTTTTTTTGCCGCAGAAAAAACGGATGATATAGCTATTAGTAACCATGCCGTTGCTGCTACCGTTCCAATAAAACCTAATATCATTACGAATCTAATAACTACTGTTAAAGCTCCAGCCGGAATGTAGCCTGAAGAACGAGATATTAATACTTTTAAAAACTCTTTATTAATTAAGAAAAAGAAAAGTTGCGACTTCCACCAAAAGCTTGAAAGATGGACATAGAGCGAAGCCAAATCAAAACCAAGAAAAGCTATTATTAATCCCAAAATGCCTGCCGGGCAAGACATCTTCAATTCGCCTCTGGTAGGATGGAATTCAACCATAAATGTAATAATATGGGAAAGGCTGGAGAGGACAAGATAACCAAGGATAAAGTTGAACCAGGAAGGAAATTCAGAGAACGGTATGCCAACAAAGAGATTAATAAATACTGCTACCAGGACAGGAAGGATAAACGCGACACTAAATAAGATATTCCTTTCTATCCCCGCGCGTTTTAGCTGCGGCGGCGAACGTTCAAGACGCAAAGTGCCTCTCCAGAGCTGGACCCAGCGATAATCAAGAAGGGCTATCCCTGCTCTTTGGGCAGCTTCTTTGTGCCCTCGCTCATGCAAATATACTGCAAGGCCAAAAAGATTAAGGAGAATACGCGCTATGCAGTTTAGGCGGCTTAGGTGCGGATACCTTATGGTATTTCTAAAGAAATTTGCGGCGAGAGAATTAACCTGTCCGCCTTTAATAAATTCTAATTCAGACAAAAGACTCTGTATGGCCTGAGGCCAAGTCATCTTGCCTTTCCGGTAGCTATTAAGCAACCCTACCAATTTCCTTCCACCGGGAATCTTCTTTCCTCCATATTGTGGAATTCGGGTACGATAGAAGTCAGTCATTGTTAATTGTTCGGGAGTCTTACCTACTTTGACGCATAAGCATTCAACTAAATATTTCTTTGCTTCTTTAGAGACCTCCGCCCAGCGACCAATCCATTCTCCCTTTTCAAGGTAGGCTATCTCTTCTTCTAACAAAAGAGCTTTAGTATCGAGGAGTTCTGATACCATTCGTTTAACTCTTGCTTTTGGTTTCTCGCCCTTACGGCGATAGGATTCTACTAATGTGTATAGCGTCTTACCGCCGAATGTTTCAAACTTATGCCACTTTAGAACCTCGTAGGTAAGTTTTTGCACTGGCCAACCTAGTTCACAAGCAGCAGCTTTTAGAAATTCAGCCTTGATTTTATTAGGCAGTCTCGCCCATCGTAACTTATGTGCCTTGAAACGCTCAAGCCACTGCTCAAAAGGAACTTCCTGACTCCTCTTCTGTGCAAGTGCCTGGATCTCATCCCTGGCTTTAGTTAATCCGTGCTGAAAAATCATCTCCATGATCTCGTGAGCAGGAACCCACTCACTATAAATCAATAGCTCTTTCTTAAGTTTTAGCGCTTCAGCGAGCCACGCCTCTGCCTTGTCTAATCCATAATGCTGAATAGCAAATACAATCTCTTCTTGGGTTAAGCTTCCTTGGTATCTCATTAGTAAAATATCTGTCTTTTCTCTGACTTTAGTAAGTTGGCCGATAAAACCAGGGTAACAACGAATAAAGTAGATGGTAAAAGCGCGAGAGAAATTATATTTAGCCTCTATGCGACGATATGTCTCGGGTAAAACCAAACGCATTATAAGAGCATGGATATCTTTTTCCGGATAACCCCAGCCTCTATAAGTTTTTATCGCCTGATTAATCGTCTCCGCTAATCCTTTAGCATCAAACTTTTCTGATAACCTATCCAGTCTAACCCCTTCTGTAGCTGTGAAAACCCCTTCTTCTATGAGCCAGAGAAGTGATTCATCTCTTAACTTTACTAAGGTATTAGCTACTATTCCTGCATAAGAGTCTTCTAATCCGGCAGCGACCAGTTCCCGAAAAAGCCAAACATCGTATTTGCTTTCCTCATCTTTCAATGTATTTTTTAAACCAAGGCCTGGCAAAATCCTCTGTCTGTGTGGAGCTGGATGAGCTCTCTTGCTGCTCTTGCTGCGCCTAGCCCGCCTAAACGACGGAACCGCCGCGGCCAACCCTAGAGTTACTACCCCGCCATCAACGGAATTGGAGGCCCCGGCCAGCCCGGAAACAATTGCCACCCCACCAGCCACGGAGAGGTTATGGCAAAATAAGGCTGAGCCGAGGCCAAGAACAGCCACAACTCCCACACCTGCCACGCCTGCGTGCCGTAACGCCGAGTAGCCACGGTATTCGGCAATTAAAAGAATTTCTATAAAGGCATGTATAAGATGTGCTATTGCAAGGAGAATGATGGGTAAGGTATAAGGAAAGAGGATAAGAAGAATAGGTGCGATTAAAACATTAATGATGACCCCTCCCCAACACGGTGGTGCTCGGCCTCGATAACGTAATCCACTGAATAGGTCTTTCCACTGGAACTCTAAATCAGATGCCCTGCCTGTGAGTTGAGCCTGCAGAAGATTCCCTAATTCGTGAGGGACAACAACTGGACTTAAGATGGCTTTTAAGATTCCGATTAATAAAGGATGGCTAATTCTTTTCTCTAATAATCTTAGAAGGTATGAAGGTTGAACTTCCTCAACCCACACGCATCCTCTAAGAAGATTTGTCTGCTCATTATCCAGGTTATAATCTTTCGCCAATGCCTGCACTAATCCTGGTAAGTCTTCACGTATTAGGTGGTTTCTTTGTTTTTGAATGTTTTCAAGGAATTCTCGCGTGTGGAAAAACTTTTTACTGGAAGTCCATTGTCTTCTTAAAATCTCGTTTATGAGATACAACTCCAGCACATAGATGTATCTTGAGGCAACTTTAAAGGCGGGGTTGGGGATTCTTTTAGTTTTACCTTGAGGGTTATCAATATTGAGGGGGATATTTGCGGCTTGATACACTCTCCCCCACCAGATAGCGCGCTGATGAGGTGAGCCCCTTAATAATTGTGCATCCTCAACAAAATACAAAAATGTTTCTCTTAAGAAACTCTCCCTGTCAACGGGTTTATCAGAACCGAGCTCTTGCTTAACTAACTCATCTCTATACTTTGCTATTATTCTGTGGAGAAATTCTGAGTCATCAACAACTTTTAAAATCAATTTCATTTTAGAAACCGCCTCATCTTTTGCCTTTTCTTTGACAAATTTTAATGCCTGGGTGAGTAGTCCGTAAATGTATGCATACTCAGGCTCTCCTTTAATGGCATTAAGCCTTTCTATACCTAAAATATTATCCTGCGCCTGCTGCCATTTTCCATCTCTTATTAAAGAATTAATCCCTTCTACTCTCTTTCTTATATTTTCATCTCTGCCTATTGCCTCATCTCTTAATTCCTTTAGTCTTGTTCCCTGAAGTCTTTTAATCATTGCCTCAGTAACCTGTCTTCTTAAATCTAAATATTTCTTAGACATTTCAAAAAACCTCTTAGCCGTCCGGTTGTGCCTGTCTCCTATTGATATCATCTGCAGGTTAGCTTCCAGCAGAATCTTTGTAATTATCTTCTCTTCTACCCTTAGTCGGCCTTCTGATTTTACCAAAGGGCTAAGAATTTGTTTAATAATGCGTTTTATTCTTCCGCGCTGCTTAGGCGTTAATTGGTAATCACTCATTTTCATCAAGTTAATCGCCTGCGAAAGTAATTTTATACCCTTAATAGCCCAGCGCCTCTCGGTTATTTCCGAATCAACTTGTTCATCCATTCCCCGGAAGGCCTCCCAGAGTGTGGTATACGTTATGGGTACTCTATCCCGCATGGTTCGTCTGCCAGCGGGTGGAATTATATATCTGTACTGGAAAACCGCTATCTTTCTTCCTATTCTTTTGACTTTTATCTTTATGTAGGTTTGTATGAGTCTTTCTTTTAAGAGTCCAAGTCGCGCGCTTCCGATGCGATTTATTATGCCAAATAGACACCAGTGAGCAGCTGGTTCATTATTCTTTTGGATAAGCTCAACTGCCCTGACCACCTTTGCGTTCTCAAAGGCGGCATTTCTCTGGGATTCTTCTTTTATAAATCTCTGAGGTGCATAATTAATTGCGCAGTCTAAGAGTTCATTCACCAGCGCATCCCGTCTTTTTAATGCCCTGTTTTTGGCTTTACCTTTAAGCATCATCCTCTTAGAAAGAAGCACAAAAAGCTCAAGGTTTCTCTCAAGCAAATCCTCAAAATAATCCCTTAAAAGTACTTCGTCTTTATAGATGGTAGTCGGGCGTTGTTTTTTTGTAGTAGTTACGGGGATTCCTAATCCTGGCTTAATAACCTCCTCTATAGCAGCCCGCCATATATCATCAAGGCCCTGAAGCTGGCTAAGCAGAATAGATAAATTTATCAGGCTTACCTTTTTGCCAAGGGTATCAGCAGGAACAGATATATTTACCAAGGATAATAGATTATTTACGATTGCCTCATAATCAGAAGTTTTTACTCTATCCGAAGCAAGATAACCCAATAATCCCTCTAAGTCTTGGGATTGAATGAGTATCAGATTGCTTGTCCTTGATAATATTTCTATCGCCTTAATAAGCGTATAAAAAGACGCTATCCTTGCCTTCACATATTCTTTACTGGTGCTCTTAATAAAAAGCTCTAAACCTTGGGGAGACTTAGGATGAACGACAAAATATATAGAATATATTAGTTGCGGGATATCTGTAATACCTACAGTAGGCCGTATGAATAACTCTCTGAGTGTTAAATATTTTTCTCCTTCTGTTACCATCGTTGCCACGTCCGTATCTGCTCTCTTTAATATCTCTTCTTCTGTTAGGGCATCGATTTCAGCAAATGCCTCTTTCTTTATCAGGTGGTCAGGAGTTAAGAATCTTATTATTATCTCTCTATCTCTTTCTTTATTGTCTTCGCCGCGCCGTATATATATACTTTCCATCCAAGAGTTATTAACAAGCGAAGACAACATTACTTCTATCTTCTGGGCGATTTGGGCGTTTTCCGGAGATTTCCTGCATGTCTCATCCCATGCAATTTGGTGGGCTTTTTGCGGTGAGATTTTTTCTTTGCGTTTCTTAAGAAGTTTATCTTCGATAAGGCCGTGGTCGGCAAAAAATGCTAAAGCGAATTTCATCCGTTCATAAAGCTCCTGAGATGAGAAATATATTTCTAATGCCTTTTTATATCTTCTCTCCCAAATGAATCCTTCGGGTGGAGCGCGCGTGATTTGTCCGGTCAAAATGTAGATTCGAACTGGCAGACCATCAATTTCAGAAATAAGTTTTTTAGCATCCTCAACCAGCTTATACTTCTTCTTACTTATTAACTTCTTTATTGCCTTTATATGATTATCGTCTAGATTACCAAATCCTCCCATGTAGTGTGCCGGTCCGCGCATACGTACTCTATTAAATAACTTGTTCATCCAGGCAGGGGGTGCCCGAGCCAGGAGCTGTCTTAAGAACTCTAACCTCTGGCTGAGGACTTCATCTGTCATGTTAAGTTCGATAAGGATAATCTCGCTTTCCCATTCGTTTTGTGCTCGTGCTAAAATCCCTTCTCTGGAGAATACACGACTTCTACCGCGCCTTTCTTTCTCCATTGCCCTCCCCACTCCTCCTACTTTTATCACGTACCACCCATTGTCTTTTACTGTTCTTAAGAAGGCCTTTTTAGCCGAGATATCTCCAGAATTATTCTCACAAGATTCGGGCGAATCAGGAGAAATAAAGGGCACAAAAACTATGAGTGGTTTATTTTTCTCTAATTCGTTTGAGGCAGCGGGGTCTAATATATCGTTGGATAATAAAACTGCTATCTTTAACCCCTCTACTTCAAAAACCTTATACTCTCTTCCTGCTAACAGCCCCATATTCTTTTCTTCTTCACTAAGATTTACCTTGCGATATCTACCAATTTCACGACCACGATTAAAGATGTAGCAAGTATTATAGAAACCGTTTTCTGTATTCTCTATTAAACTGCCTCCAATGATTAGAGTAGATAGCTCTAAAGAAAGTACCCTTAATCTCTCGTATTCTCTGCGGGACAGCTTCGCGGCCTTTTCCAAAAACTTCCTTGCTTTATCAAGATGGATAAACCTAACGAATGGGGGAATAAAATAATATTCGGGTAAACACAGAAAATCAGGATGCAATGCTAAAATCGCAGCTTTATCCTCCCCTGTGATTCTTCTTCCAAATCTCTGTTGATATAAAACCACTCTCTTTGTGGGCGGGGACGGTTCTATTTTTCTTCTATTTGCACCGATCACTCCTAGCATCATAAATGGAAGAATAGTTGAAACACCTATTAGTTGTCCCAGAAGCTGGCTGAGGGTCAGCCCCAGGAGGTGCTGGGCCGGCCAACCTCCAGAGACAACTTTAATTTTATTCACAAAGTCTAGAATTGAGTCTATTAACCCGTTGTGATAAAGAACTAAAGTAACGCCTGCACCAACCACACACATGAGAAGATTGAACGGGTCGAACTTGGCCTGCCAAGTCTTCGTCTCAAACCAAAGTTCCAATACGTTAATCTCAGTATTATAATCATCCCCGGCTTGGAAATATTGACTAAAAAGGAGAATAACAGCCAAGATCACAAGGACTATACCTGCTACCCAAACTCCACCGCTTAAAATATTGTATATGGTAAGTATAAAACCAAGCACCCCAAAGGAAACCCCCATTGCCAACACACCGCCTGCATATACTCCTATCTTCTTGCGTCCAAATTCATAGATAACTCCGAAAATAGTCATAAAAGCAGTGCTAATAATTACCATCGTATCCCATGTCCCTATAGATAATGCCTTACCTAACCAAGATGCAGTATATATCACTCCCGCAAGCTGATAAGAGACGGCTCCTGGAATCATAATTAAATCGTTTAGATACGTCAAAAACCAGTTGGTATAGCGTAACTTGATTAACCGATTCAGAACATAGACAAGCGTTAAACCTAAAGCTACAATGAGTGGATGAATGATGAATAAACCGCCCATCTCGGTAAACACCGCCAACAGCCCAACAGAGGGTAGGTTTAGGTTTAAATCTTGCTTTATCCCTGCCAATAAAGTTGCTACAGAGTAGGCTGCTATAAGTCCGCCGGAATTTGAAGCAGGCCTGGATGTTTCCTCAGGATCAAGATTAGCAGTAATTGAATCCTCTTCGGATTTAATAAACTCCTGAGTTCTGGAGAAGATACGATTGTACAGCTCTTTGTTATCCCACTCCTTAAGCGCTATATACAAAGTGATGGTCTTTTCTTGCATAGATACTGAGACGGCCGCAGGCGCAGGCATAAAGCGGCATACCAGATTAACCCTTAATGACCAACCATCAAAAGATAATCCATTATCTTCCTGCCATTTCTTCCATAGGCGATAGTAAAAATCTGTAGGCGTATCGTAATACCTTCTGCCTGAATAAGGCAAACATAGAGCAGTATCCCACCTCCAGATGCCATTATTCTGCCTGAGGTATTTTCTAAAGAGATATTCCGTCAAAAGCAAAAGTATTCTCTGAGGTATAAAAGAAGGAGAGTCTATAAATTTTAATTGCCCATTTATCTGACAGGAATCCGATACATAGGGAGATTGATTAACTCTAGCTGGCATACCCTGTGTTTCCTCATCTATTTCTTTGAGTACCCTTGTAAAAGATACTGAAGAACTGCTAGACAAAATATGATCGGCAATCTCCTCCGCTGGCAAGATATCATCCACGACCCCTGCAACAATTGCAGCCCAAGGCATCTCAGCTTCTACTTTATTCGAAGGGATCTCCTGAGCTATGACGCGTCCGCCATGCGCACTTATATCTTTAGCGCCTTCTGTGCCATCCGTACCAATACCAGAAAGAATAACTCCTGTTACTCTAGGGCCGAGACTTCCAGCAGCAGAAGTAAACAGTTTATCTACAGGGCCACGCCAAACCCCCGCGGTTCTTCTGGTGTCGGGTTTCGCATTAACCCTGGCAGCATACCTTCCCCAAAAATCCTTGGTAATCAAAACATCCTCGGCAATTAAAACCATACCTCTTTTTATCGGATAGTTGCGCGGCCTGCCTTGAAGCGTTCTCTGGATCATAATTACGTGCGGATTTTGCTTTAGAAAATCTAAAAATTCACTATCATCTTCAGAAGGAGGAACAATATGGTGAGAAACTATGATGGGAGGATGATTTGAAGGAAGATTTTCTAAGATCTTCTGTAGGCCCTGATAACCCTTTCTCGATGCGCCGACTACAATAACCGGCCCCCTATACCCTTTTATGATCGTTCCTATTGCAATAAAAGAAGGTTCGAGCCGGACTAAATTCTCTAAAATGTATTTGTTAAACTTATGGGAACGCCCTAAATAAGCGCCGATTTCATGGGCCAAGGTCTTGGCTATTTCAGTGGGGTTATTAAGGAGGGAGTTGTTCAGGTATATGACTAGCTGCTGCCTGATTATTGCTTGCGCACCTAAGATTTCTTCTGCGTCAGGTTTGCCCGGGTTGGCGTATATAGGAGGACCGGTAATAACAATACTGTTTTCTAGGGACTCTCTCTTAAAGAAGGCCGCCAGGCTTGCCATCAGTCTTAAGAGGCGCAGAAGTACACCTACGTGATGATTCTTAAGGAAGGTATCCACAGGTACGCTGCTCATCCCCGAATTCTTGGATAATTCTTCCACCTGGTTAATGACATCTTTTGTCTCCCTTGAGGTAAGTGGCCTGCCGCTTCTGGTGCGGGTGTGGTCAGAGGATCTACGCGAAAGCAAAGGATATATTTCCTCTCTAATATGGGCAATAAGATTAATTAATGATTGTAACGACCCCCGAGGAAAAGAATCAACTGCAGATAAAGCCTTTTGAAAGGATATCTGTGCCTCTACAGCACTTATTTCTGCTTTTAGCGACTGAATCTTCTTTTCGCCTAATAATTTTTGCAACTCTTTTATCAAATCATATATAAGAATACCGACTATATTAATATTTATTTGTAAAACCTCGCTCAGAACGGAAATTCTTTTTAGCAGGATCAGTTCTTCTTCTTGACCTTCTATCAATTTGATAATCTCTAACCTTTCTTTCGCCTCATACAAACTTGATCTGGTAGACTCAAACCCCCTTATCCATTTTGTCAGTTGAACATCTAGCGCTTTTATCTTAATTTCCGGCCAGCATTCTATAATTTCTTGCCACGTTTCTATTAATCTATCCGGCCTGTATGCCAGCGACAAAAGTATTCCCTTAAGATTAGCGGCATAGATATACCCTCTTTCATCATCCCCGGCCTTCCAGCTATTGTCATGTAATAACCTTTTGGTAATATCAGCTGTAACGCCAATATGCTGAGCAAGAATAGATATATTTTTCTCTAAAGCTTGCCCGGGTGTAAGAGCGCCTATATAGGCTGGCTTGAAATATTTTTCAGTTATGCTCATGATATGCCTATCCACATCAGCTTCTTTCATGAACCCGCTAGCCACTTCCATATCAAGAATCGGGATCGCCACTTTTATTATCAGGTCATATCCTGTCTTGATTTTTGCTTTCTTCAGGCGCCTATACAAATCTGTCAAGGGTACAACAATATTAATGCCGCTAAATGAGTCATCTCGCTCTAACCTGCATCTTAAACGATTGCTCACAATGACCCTAAAAATATATTTACAAACACGGCTAACATTTCTTATGCCCTCTTGTCCAACACCTATGGTAATCTGTTTTCTCTCAATAATCTCTTTGATTGCATTGAAATAGAAACCTTCCGCTATCCAATAGTAAAAAATCAAATCTTTAATCTTAAACCCCGCCCATAAGGCGGATAACGGGATTATATACAATGCGTATGGAGTTATTTCAAGCGGCATTATGTTTAATGCGTATATGACTATACCCAAGCGAAGTAAAATATACGCAAAGGAGACAAAAGGCAATGTAAATAAAAAGGGGAGCGCAGCATATACGCTAAAGAATATCTTGCGATACCACGCTGCTTCTTGTGTCATTACTTTTAAAATAGCGCCCCGCATTATAAAGTCCTTGCGTAACGCTCTTCCTATTCCCATGGTGCGGATATTAATAATCTTATCCATAACTTTTCTTCTTAATCCCGGCGGCAGCGCTAACATTGATTTTTCAAAACGCTCCAAAGAAGCAGGCCCTAGAAGTTTCTGGTCAAAATAAATATTGAATTCTGTCTGGGAGGCGCGCCTAAAGATAAAAATGAGAGTTACAGTAATTACCGCTGCTAAGGCTCCTGCTATGCCTAGATAAAGAGAAATTATACCCTGAAAACTAAATATACGGCTTGTTAAGACTACCGATTCCAAGAATAAAATTTCATAAATAAACAGGCGTTGGCGAAGTTTCGCAACCTCGAACAACAAGCCATATTCTTCGCCCTCCCTTATTCCTTTCTCTGTCCACATTAATAAAAATAAGGAACCAGCTGTTATCACAAACATTATCCCCCAAAAAGGATAGTGAGTTACCGTGAAATCAAACCTCAGAATCCCTTCTTCTAATAATGAAGGCAGGGCGGAGAGCGTAAGGTTGGATAACATCCAGGCTATCCCCATTATGGTCACGGCAAAGATAATTACTTTATCTAAAGCTGCGGAATAACGCAGATATTGACTACCAATAATTCTTTTTATGGCGAAGTTTAAAAGTGGGCTAATTGAAACTTCCGGGACTTCTTCTGGCGAAATGCCCTCCGGTAAGGGTAAAGAATTAGTTGCAACAATAAGCCGTGGCGGCATCTGCCAAACAAACTTTCCCTGGACCACTCGAGAGAATGTATTCGTTTTTGGCCGTGAATCGTCGGTAAGATGGGCTAATTCTTCTTTGGAGAGCCCAGTAACAAAAGGCTCGTATCCAGAGTTAAATTTCCTGTGAGAAACACCGGTAAGTATCCTTCTCCACTTAAGGCCTTGGTGAATAACCAAAGACGCCACCGCTACCTTCAGGCTTTCACCTGTACTGGTCTCATCATCTATCATAAACACCCAGGCATCATTCATATTAGCGATACCTAAGTAGTGCCTCTCTCCAACTAATACCCTATCTTCTTTTAAATAAATTCCTTCTTTGGTACGCACCTTCGGTAAATATCCTGTGTAGATGTGGATTTTTTCAATGGGTAGCAGATACTGTTTTGCTATGGACATCCTCAGAATTCCTGCTGCCTCCTCAATATATCTAAAGGCCCCTTTATCCGGAGCAACTAATATCAGAGGATGCCTCTTTAATTCACTCTCTATCCTTTCGCCTATGCGGATTATTTCTTCTTGAGAAACTGGTTCTTGAGGTAACGCACACCCTATCTCTTTGGCCAGCACCTCAAAGAATAAATACTCCGCTATTTGCACAAAGCTATTTATATTGAACAGGGATATCTTGCGGTACCTATCCAAAGATATGGCACCCTTCTTTTTACTCTGCCCTAATCCTACCCACCCGCTTTCGTTACCATAATGGACATTATCTACAAAATGCATGTCGGTTAACCAATTAGAAAGTAAAACCATTGTTCCTGCAGAAACTGCTTCTCCGTACGTATCAGCGCGGTCCTTACGCGCAAGCCCCTCATAAGCATTAACCAAAGAAATGTGATTAACCCCGGCGCGCCTTAACGCTATCAGAGTCAAAAAGAGATGTATGATATTGCGGCTGTTTTCTGTAGAATGAACAAGGATAATGTCATCTTTGGGCCTTAGATCTTCAGGCAAGATAATATCATAATGCCCCCCTGCTTGTTCAGATACGGTTACCCCAAAACTAGATGCGCCAATACCTCTCGCCAGCTTTTCGGTATCATCCTGGAATCTCGGTTGAATGAAAAGAACTTTTTCTATCTTTCCCTGAGGAAGGCGTTTAGAATGTAAGGACATTACTGGCCCTGAAAAGATAGCTCCACTAGCAGTAATGACCTTGCTACTGAAAAACTTAAGTAGCTCTAATAGGATTTTGTCTGCGTCTACAATATCTCCTGTAGGAGTAAGCCGTGATTCCCAATCCATTAATTGCAATATCTTCTCTTTAGCGCCATATAAGTTCAAGGCATCCATGAGTAAGAGTGTCGCCAGCAAGTGATCATGAGAAGTAACCGGCCTTTTGTCACTTACCCCTACCTGCATATGATTAGCAGTTATATTCTGCGATATATCTTGCAGGTAACGAGCGATTGAAACCCTCGCCCCTTTTATTTCTGGAGCATTATGTATTGTCACTAGCGGCTCTCCATCCGAGAAACGTGTTACAGAATAATCGGGGATGACCCCTAGAGGTTCTGTTAAGTTAGCTGCCCCGACTGATATGGATAATCCTGACGGCATAAGCTTAAGGGGGTATTTTCCGATTGCGCCCCCTGAATCTAACTGCCTCTTTCTATCAAGTATATCCTTTATCTTCTCGCCGAGCTGTCCATCCTTAATGTGCAAAGACGCCTCAGTCTTTCCTTTGATAATCTTATCCTTAAAGAATTTTGTCAGGCCTTCAAAATCATATCCTCTTACATAATCACGTATATCAATAAGGTGCCTCAGTTGCGCGAAGATGCTGGAAAACCCTCCCAGTCTATACTTTTGGTTCTCGGGCACTCTGGAAACTAAGAGACGGCCTAATGCTTCTACTTCCTCCTTGGTGACCTCATCTACCTTCCCCAAGTATTCGCTTATTTCAGCGCTCGTCAACCAGCCTATATCCTCATCATCCTCTCTGTATACTGCCAGATTATCTACCTCTGCAGCCAAAGCTTTCATCTGTTGGCGTATCGTCTTCTTTAAATCCGAGATAAGCATTAGCAATTCAGCCGCTGCTAAACCAACATCACTAAGTTCCCTTTTTATATAAAAATCTCGGATTTGGGGCATAAAAGTCAGCAGGCAGCCGGCGGCTTCCTGCATATTCCCTGTTTCAATGGCCCTTAAAAGGTATAATGCATTCACCAAAAACACTTTTTCTCTTTTAGGATAGCCGCCAGCAATATCCGGAATGCGCTCAATTGCCTCCTCTACTTTTCTCCATTGTCTATACTTAAACAAGGAATAAAATTCTTGCCTCTCTTTACCTGCCACTACCAGATCTTCTATAGTAAGGAAGCGGCCGATGATAATATCCACGGCTTCTAATACAACTTCTTGTGCATTAGTAATGATAGAAAGAAATATTCTAAATTTCTCCGTATCCCGCATCGCCTCACCGTTAGCGTCGCTTAAGCCTTTGGTGATGTGGCTGATGAGTTCGTGGTAGAGGATTTCCAGTTGTTTAGATTCGGAGAAGCTGAAGAAGTAGGGGTTGATAAATACGGTTTTGGAATTGATGTCGCAGGCGGCGACATAAGGTAGACCAGCTTGAGGATTAACACCGAGCTTTCTGCGGTCGGTGGTGATAATTAAAGTAGATTCGGGAGGAGCGCGGGTTAGCTGGTTAAGTTTATTTAGTTGCTGCACTAGGATACCTTCCCAGCCTTCATAGAATTTGCCTTCCTTTAGGGTTAAGGAATATTTACCGTCTTCTATATTTGCCTGTGCCTTCGCTATTGTTTTTTCTGTTCCATCGCTATATGTAGCTACTGCTTTTTGCTGGGCTTCTTCAGGCACAGTTAAAGGATAGGCGTTAGCAGCGCCTTGCTCTTTTTCTCCTATCAGCGCCTGATTCGCCTTCAGGTATTCT
>DCOU01000044.1 GCA_002322525.1 Candidatus Omnitrophica bacterium UBA1562
ATCTGAAAGGCGGTCCCTGAATCAAGCCCTTTGGAAAGCACGGTCTTTGAAATTGAATCCGGATTCTCCAGAACTTGCTTATAAGTATCAGCCGAGCCTATGGTGCTAACGATGCCTTCTCCCACGCGTGCAATGATGGTCTCTTCGGTTGCGCCACCCACTAATCTTTCCAAATTCGCCCGAACAGTAACCCTTGCCTTTGCTTTAAGCTCTATCCCGTCTTTTGCCACAGCTGCCAAAATCCCCTCTTTAGGCGCATCGATTACTTTGGGATTAACCGAGGTTTTTACCGCCTCCAGAACATCGCGGCCTGCCAGGTCAATAGCACAGGCGCGCTCAAAGGCTAAATTAAGATTTGCCTTATCTGCTGAGATAAGCGCCTGCACAACCCGAATGACATTACCGCCTGCAAGATAATGCGCTTCTAATCTGTCGGTATTAACTGATAAGCCTGCCTTATGCGACATGATTAAAGAATTGATGATTATGTGGGGAGCAACTTTCCTTAACCGCATACCCACCAGGCTCAATATTCCGATACGCACTCCCGCGGCAACTGCCGTAATCCAAAGGCGCACCGGGATAAGATAAAAGAAAAACCACATAAAAACCAGAGCCAAGATTACCAAAATAGGCAAAAACATGTGCACACCTCCTTTTATAGTTCGGCTCTTTCGCAAGAAAGAGCTTGATTTTTATCAACTCCTCTCGGTAAATGGTGTAAGGTAAGCGAAAATTTATTACACCCATTTTTTCAACCGAAAGGAGGTTTTTATGCCTAATTTTGTTAAAGAACGTGTTCCTTGTCCGCGCTGCGGTTCTGATACTTATGCCTGGGGTCATCCAACAGGCGAACGTCATCTGCAAAGATATCGCTGCAAGAATTCTGACTGCCGCAGGCAATTTGTTCCCGGTAAACCGGAACGTATCAGGAAATACCCTACGGTTATCTGTCCTAAATGCGGCGGCACGATGTCAATATTCAAACATATCTCTGATGGTTACCGTATGCGCTGTAATAAACACAACCTCAAGAAAAAATCCCAACGCTGTAACCATAAACTAAATATCCCTTTGCCCGGTAAATCTTTTGAAATTGCCAAAGATCCGATTGAATGTATTGAAACAGCCTTAGCCATTAAATTTAGCTGGCCTAAGATGTCCTTCAGTAATTCGTCTGTATCTTTAGCCCTGTATTTTGCTGTTTTTATGTCCATACCGGCTACAGCTGTATCTAAGATTATGCGGGATATGTATAAAGTGAATATCTCTCATGATGCTATAACCAGATGGACGCACAAGGCAGCTTTGAATATCCATAAGAACTTAGGCTTATTGTCTGTCCCTAAGGCTCGCGGCAGACGCAGAACCCTTACCGACGAGACTGTATTTTGGGTCAGAGGCAACAAACGCTGGGTTTGGATGACCAAAGAGTCAAAGTTTGATTCTGAGCAAAGCTGGTTTATTTCGCCCAGGCGTTCAACTGAATACGCAAGGAGTAACTTTAATATCGCCTTTACTGCCTCGCCCTGCTTAAAGAACATTCAGGCCTTAACCGATGGCCTTTGGAGTTATGGCTCTGCTTTAGCTGATTTAGGCTTTGATGAAGATAAACACAAGGTCTATCACGGATTCTTTGAAAGGCCAAACAATAACCGCAGAGAGCGCAGCTGGTCAACCTTAAAGATTAACGCCAGGCCTTATCGCGGCTTTAAGTCTGATTTAGGCTTATGGAGCTTTGTGACTTTGCAGGTTTATCTGCACAATTATTTTAAACCCAACACCAGACTCAATGGCCCAACACCGGCTGAGGCTTCAGGAACGAAGCTTCCTTATTGTCATTCTTATTGGAAGCTGTTCCTTAAGTTCTTATAATATTGACAAAGAACAAATTGCTCTTTGATATCTAATCTATCGTCTATGGACGAAGTATCGCCAAAATATAGTTTATTCCTTATAAAAATTGTTTTTGACATCTTTTTTGTTTTAAGATACCCTATATCTAACCCACCTTTACCGAGAAAGTGCTCATCTCGTATCATTCATTTTGCGAAAGAACCTATAGTTCCTCTTTCACTATAACCTTATCTCCTTCAACCTTGACAACCTTGATTTTTTTGTCTTTATCTATAAACATGCTTTCCGCAGTAACATCTATGCGTTTGCCTTCAATAAGCACAATGCCTGAAGGGTGCAATGCGGTTATGGCGATGCCGGTCTTATTAAGAAAATAGGATAAATCTTCTGCGGGGATAAACCCTTTTTCTTTCTCCTCTTTAGTATCCAGACGAATCTTTCTCCAGAAAGGACTTTTTGCGAAAATCCTAAAGAATAAAATTATGGTTAATATACTTGCCAGCGAAGCCGCTATTCCTAAGAACAAGCTCTGCCTGAGGGTATTATAACAGCCAATGATAATAAATACAATACCGGTTATGCCCGGTATGCCAAAGCCCGGAGTAAGTAATTCTATCAGAAGAAGAATAAAACCCAAGCTGATAAAAAATATAATCGCTAAACCAGATGGCAAATCAAGCCTCCTTGACTACAATTTTTCCGCCAGAAACATCCGCCACCACAATATCCCTGTCTTTTTCTATAAAATCACCTTCGGTGACGACATCTAACATTTCTCCACCGATATCCGCCTTTCCCGAAGGCCTCAAGACCGTAACGGTTTTGCCTTTTTTGCCTAAATATTTATCAAAAGAAACTGTGGAACGAAAGCCTTCTTCTTTTTTTTCTTCCGTAGTAAGTATGATACTTTTCCAGAGTCTGGTTTTCGGCAAGAACTTTAAACCAAGTATAGCTACCAGGACAGTAAAGACAATCGCATAACCCAATGTAGAAAATGCCCGGCCAAGCTGAATTTGGGGTAAATGCAGAGGAAATTTTAAAAGGGCAAGAAATATGCCGGTAACGATTAATGCCATACCGGCGATCCCTGCAATCCCGAATCCCGGTATAATAAATATTTCAAGAAACACCAAGACCACGCCGATTCCGAATATCACAATCTCTGTCCAGTTTGCCAGGCCTGCCAGATAATGCCCCCAGAAGAATAATACCAGGAATATCGCGCCTAAAGTGCCGGAGATTCCCCAGCCGGGTATTTTTAGTTCAAAAAGCAAACCCAAGAAACCCAGCGTTAAAAGCAAAGGGCTAATTAGTGGATGCGTGATGAGGCGCACTAAAGCTTCAGACCAGGTAATCTCGGTGAAAATTGCGTCTGTTTCATTGAGTTCAAGATGCTTAAATAGCTCCTGGCGGTTTTTTACTACGGCGCTTGCAAGGCCCAGTTCCTTTGCTTCGGATGCGGTAAGGTTAAGCAGTTTTCCTTTGGGGTTGATTGTCTTTACGATTTGGATTTGGCCTTCTTTGTGCCGCGGCTTTATCTCCTCGATTTCCTGGGCGGTCAGGATCCTTAAATCATCTTTTACCTTGACCAGTTTTATTTCAAAGTCCTTGTCAACCATGGCTAATGCTAAGTTAGCAGGATAATTGTTTATCTCTGCGACGGATTTGAATTTCGCCCTTATTGCGGAAACTGTCTTTTCATCCGTGGCTGTATCTTGCGCGCCAAAACCCATTGCCCTTGGCTCTGCTGAACCGATACTTGAACCCGGCGCCATAATTATATTTTGGCTTGCCAGAGCGATTAGCGCGCCTGCTGACCAGGCATTCCCTTCAATAAAAGCAATGGATTTTATGGGCTTGAAATCTTGGAGGTATTTACAGATATCCAAGGCAGCATCAACCCTTCCGCCAAACGTATCTATTTCTAAAATTATTGCCTTGGCATTATTTTCTTTCGCCTCCTGCAAGGCGCGCTTTACAAAACTAGATAAGCCCAAATCAATTGCGCCCTTAATGGGAATGATATAAAAAGGCTCCTTAACCTGTGTAAAGGCGATGCCTGCAAAGAACAGAATAATTATTATCAGAAGAATAATTTTTCTCATAAGTATTAATTATATGCGGCTACTCTTATTATTGTAACTCTATAAAAGAGAATTTTCAACTGCTTTTTTGAGGTCTCTGAAAAACTCCTAATTTTAGGTCAGAGACCTCTGATTACTGAGATTACAAAAGATTACAGAGATTTTTCTCGTCGGTAACGTAATCACTGTAATCTATCTTAATCGCTGCAATCAGAGAGCTCTGCCTATTTTTAGACTTTTTCAGAGCTCTCTTTTTAATCCTCATGATGGGGCCCTACAAAGCGCGTATCATTACTGCCGCATTTAGGACATTCAACTGGCAGGGGCCAATCAAACATAATTTATCATCAACCAACTTCCCCGTATTGTGAAAGTTGCTTTATCATTTTAAGCATATTGGGATGCGTGCTTAACTGTTTGAATTCGCATATTTTGTTATTTTTGCTTTCTGATAACAAAAAACCGCCCTCCTGCATTAACTACAGAATGGCGGCCCGACCATCTAAAATCCTCCAGAAACATATACTTCTGGACCCTTATTTTGGTAAGTTAACTATAAATAAACAATATCTTCCTCGTGATATAAAGAAAGAAACAAAAGTATATAATCTCGTAAGTGCCGAGTAAGCAAAAAGTTATTTCTTATATGCTCCCGGCCGTTCTCGCCTAATCTCTTGGCATATTCAGGGCTGTTGAGAAGCTGCTTTATTGCAAAGGCAGCGCCATCTATTGAATGACAAAGTAAACCAGAATATTTATGCTTTATCTGTAAAGGAATACCTCCCACATTGGAGGCAACAACTGGCTTTGCTTTCCATAGAGCTTCAGCAACTGTTAAACCAAAACCTTCTTTTATTGATTTTTGAATAATAACCGTTGAGGCTCTTTGTAGCGCATTAACCTCTATATCATTCTGAGGCAATAACAGAATATGAATATCTCGATCTTGTTTTGCCTTTTCTTGAACTTCTTCAAAAACCTTTAAGCCTTCAGGGTCATCTGTGGCAGTGCCACCAGCTAAAATAAGCTGGCAATCAATATATCGTTTTACTTGTTGATAGACCCCGATAACTCCTATTGGGTCCTTTAAACGGTCAAAACGCGAAATTTGTGTAATTGTTGGTTTATCTTTGGGAATATTATACTTTTGTAAAACCGAATCTATAGTTTCCTGGGATAATTCCTTGTTTTTATCACTTAATGGATCAATTGACGGCGAAATTAAAAACTGCCTTATGGGTAACCTCTGTGAAAAACTGGGAGCAGAAAATACGGCGGAATCATAGGTTATTATAAAATCCTTAAGGAAATTCCAGACTTTTTGATTGGGATTTGATACGTCGATATGGCAGCGCCAAATCCATCTGTTATGGGATTTCTCCTTTATTAATGCTATTGGCTGGGGGTCGTGAACGAAAACAATATCTCCATAAGTGTTAACATTTTCTAAATTTTGCCGGCTTGTCTCCATGAATATCTCAAAATCCCTTTGAGTTATTTCTTCGACTTTGCCATGCAATGCGTTGTGAAACTTCTTTGTCACTTCAAAAAACTGTTCTCCGCCTTTTATTACATCCCATCTCGTATCCACTCCTAGTTCTCGCAAAAGTGGAACCATACAGTTTAATATTTCGGCTACGCCACCACCGACAGGGGTAGAATTAATATGCTGAATGACTTTGCCTTTTAACTTTTCTGCAAGGAGCCTTAGATCGTCGATAACAGACTCACCCACAATAGAGATATATTCTTCTATTTTTGCCATATTAAGTAGGTATCTTTTTTTCTATCCTTCTTATTAATGTTTCTCTAAGGTTTTCTAAAGTACGCGTATAAGGATCGAGTTTTGAAATCTCATCTGCCAATTCTTTATCGCCTAAAGAATTCTCAATCCAGTTTGAAAAGTCATTAGTGCCTTTCCCAAGTCTCAGGCGTGCCTCAAAGATATGAAAATATATAGAGTCAATGGTTATCTTCTTTAGGATTTCTGCAAAATCTCTTAGATCATAAGCAACGTAATTTGTCGGGATAACAAAACTTACCGACTTTATAAAATGAAACTCCTCCTCTGAACGTGCAAATTTCAATAAGGCTTTAGGATTGTTCTTTAAATAATC
>DCOU01000153.1:0-725 GCA_002322525.1 Candidatus Omnitrophica bacterium UBA1562
GGTATTTTACCGTTTTTTCAGGATCATCTCTATAAAAGGTGCAACGTGGATCGATCAACAAATATCAAAATTTTAAAGGCAAAACTATTCTCTAACCGCCTCGGGCTCTGGCATAACAACAACATTGAACGCAACCATTATGCCTTCACTGACTACATATGTAATCTCAATCGTATCGCCGGGTTTAACAATGTCTATGGTCTTAGGTCGCTCATCATCTTTATAAAATTTGCAGTAGTCGGGGTCGATAGTAACAGATTCTTCTCGCTCCTTTTCCCACGAATACTTGCCTTTGATCTTAACTGTCATAGTGTCAGGTTTCCCTGGATGAACTGCAACGACCTCTGCTGTAAGAACCTTAAAGTCTGGTTCAGTTTGGCCATATCCCTTCGATACCAAACCAAAAGATAAGGCTAGTAGCATAATAATAAATAAATTTTTCTTCATATTAATCGCCTCCTCAAAAAATTACTTCATATTGTTATCTTCTTAACCTTCTTTTACAGACTGCACGGCTACATTGAATAAGACCTCTTCACCTCCTTTCGTCTCTTCGAGCCTTGCTCAAAACTATTTTCTCGTCGGAGAATTTCAATTTTCTCTTTCAATCTCACCTCCACCTATTTTCTCGTCGGAAAATCGGCTGATTTCCTGTTATTTAAGCCGTTTTTAGGCCTATTTAAGCCTTAAATTTCCCTACTGGAGGTGAACTTTTTGTTTTGAGC
>DCOU01000153.1:934-1240 GCA_002322525.1 Candidatus Omnitrophica bacterium UBA1562
AGAAAAACTTCTATTTTACCCAGCAAAATTTAATCTTTATGAGTCCATTTTTGAACATCTCGACTTATCTATTTTAAAAGAGCAGTCATATAAAACCGGCCGAAGGCCTTTTTGCCGCCAAGCGATATGCAGGGCTTTGGTTTATAAAAACCTCAAGGCCATAAAGACCTTATCGGAGTTAACATTTGAGCTGTCGACTAATTTAGGCATAGGCTATGTGTTAGGTTTTGATAAACAGCCGCCCTCTCGCCATCGCTTTGAGGAGTTCCTGCATAGGGCGCCCAATCAATTATTGCAAGAGATACG
>DCOU01000153.1:1385-1627 GCA_002322525.1 Candidatus Omnitrophica bacterium UBA1562
ACGCCCGTTGTCGCCTGGGTCAAACAGAATAACCCTAAGATGAATGTTTTAGGAAAATTTGATAAAAGCAAATTCCCTCAAGGCGACCCCGATGCAAGGCTGGGTTTTATGGCGATAAAAAGAAAAACCAAACATTCCAAAGAACGGCAGTTAGAGTTCTTTAATACGTCCTGTGATAAGAATAAAACCGGTAAAGAAGTTATTCTTTTCTGGGGTTATCGTAACCATGTTATATTCGATGC
>DCOU01000153.1:1777-18573 GCA_002322525.1 Candidatus Omnitrophica bacterium UBA1562
GCTTTTAAAGAACTAAGAAGATACCTTAAGCTTGAGAATCCCAAAGGAGTCCTTGGAGATGCAGCCCATGATTCAGTATCTATCCGTAAATACATAAGACGCTCACTTCGAGCAAAAGATTTCATCCCTGTAAACCCAAGAGCAAAAAAACCGGATATTAAATTGACGCCTGGCAATATCAGAATCTGCCTTGCCGGCCTCAAGATGTATCCTTGGGGTAAATTTAAAGAAGGAAATAGGATCAGAAGAAAATTTGTCTGCCCTATTACCCACTTAAAAGGCTTTGCCAGTAAATATAACCACCAATGCCCTATAAATCATCCCAGATTTCCTAAAGGCGGCTGTTATGCATGTACGAGGGTGGATAAAAGTTACCGGCAGAGCGCTATTGACCCTCAATCCGAGCATTTTAAAAAGATTTACAAGATGCAATCTGGCAGTAAACGCGGATTCTCTCGTTTGCTTAACTTTTATATGCAACGGCCTGTACTTACAGGCCTGACTGCTGTCAGCAATCACTGCACGTTGGCTCACATAAGCATATTGGCCATTGCTATTACTGCTGTCAAAACCAAGCAGAATAGCAAATTCAGATACATCCGCGGACTACTAAAGCATCTTTTACAGCGCTAACCTAATTATCAAAGAACACTTCCTATCTATCTTTCAAAACCCCTAGTTTTGAGCAACCCTCCTCTTCTCTTAATTTTTACAAGTAAAATGATAAAAAGCTTAAACTACTTATTTAAGTGCTTATCTTGGTTTAACAATAATATTCAATGCTACCTTTATGCCTTTATGCAGTATATATGTTGCTTCAATGGTATCGCCTGGTCTAATGATGTCTATAGCCTTGGGTTGCTTATCATCTTTATAAAAGGTGCAACGTGGATCGATAGTCAATGAGCCGTCTTTATAACCTATAAAACTCTTGGTTTTAATTTCTATGGTATAAGCTGCACCTAGATGCTCACTAACAGAAACAACTTTTGCCGTAAGGATCTTAAAGTCCTCGTCTTTAGCCACCCCCCCCTCCTTTCAAGTTTATTGCCTTTTGGAATTAACTGCCATCTTATATGCACTTAATAAATTCTCTGCTGTTACTGACCAATTATATTTCCTCTCTGCTCTTTCTCTCGCCCCTTTTCCCAAATTTTCTCTTAGTTTTTTATCCCTCAGTAAGGTTATAATTCCGTCTGACAGTGATTTAATGTCACCTGCTTTTGTCAACATACCCACACCACCCACCATATTACGGACTTCTCCCACATTACTTGCAATGATTGCCTTGCCACAAGCCAAATATTCAGCAATCTTTAAAGGACTCTTACACTTAGTAATCTCATTTTCTTCAAAACAAGCTACACAGATGTCCGCAGCAGCAATATAAAAAGGAACCTCGCTATGATTCACAAAACCAGTAAAAATGATACACTTATCCATATTTAATGTTGTTGATAATTCCTTTAATACTTCTATTCTATAACCGTCACCTACAACCATAAAAGTTGCGTCGCATCTATTATCCAGAAGTATGCGTGCGGCTTTGATAAAAAGTTCGACATACTGTCCTCCATGCAGTTGCCCCAAATATAAAATAAGATAGTTATTGATATTGTATTTTCTCTTAATATTACATGATGAATTGGGATTAGGCTTAAATAATTCTAAATCCGCTCCTACAGGGGTTGAAAAAATTTTTTCTGACCGAATTCCCCTTTTTAGACAAAGCTTACGTATATGTGCGCTAGAAACAGAAACAGTATCTACTATTTTGGGAATTAATTTCTCAAAAATATTTATAAATTCTCCCACAACAAATTGTTTAGGATTCGAGTAATAGAATATCTTTGTCTCCCAATCATCCCAATCATAATGGACAGGTTTATTTTTAATCCATGCAGCAATTAAAGCAGGAAACACAGCATAATAATAACATTTTTGAAAATGGATCATGTCAGCCCATTCAGTAAGTTTAATAATCTGTATGATATTTCGCAAAAGCCTAAACACGCCTCTCCTTCGATCCAGAGCAATAATCTCTATCTCATTATTTAAAAACTTTCTATTCGCATCTTTTTTATCAAGTGGAAAATAAACTAATTTAACTGAATGTCCTTTTTTTATAAACTCATTAGCTATATTTTTGATACGAACAGTCCAAGGTTCTAAAGGAGAATATAAATCATGGGGATGTATCATTAAAATATTCATAATTAGCTGCCAGGGAAAAATGAAATGCCTTTTAATTTCTTCAGTAAAAATAACAAGCTATCCATAATCAAAGCAATAACCAGGAGAAATAATATTGTAAGTAGGCGCTTAGTTTTTCTAAATCCAATCTCAAACATATAACCTATCTAAATCCATGGTAAAAATTTTATAATTTTATATAGGTGTTCATTGGTCAAAATATTATCGCATACACGTTTACAACCAACATCTTCATCAAAACTATTGCCTATAACCTTAAAGTATTTTTTATCTTTGGGAATGCTCAAACCTTTTTCTCTAAACTCCTGCTGTAATAAGCCATTCCATACCAAAGGAAAGCTGTCTTTGTAAAAATTGCCTATAGGAATGCGGTGAGATTTTAAGCATGAGTTAAAATCTCCGTTTGCCCTTAATCTTAAAAAAGTCCATCCAGCATAACAAGGAATTCTTTCTACAAAACTGTCATACGCTCCATAACAAGCTTTAGAATTTGAGATTCTCCTTAAGAAAATATTTTTATTAATTATCTTAATGCCGTGATTTTTACCATTTAAGTTCCTAATAATTTTAATAAAATCTTGTTTTAAAAAACTTAATTGCTCTTTACTCAATAAAAATGAATCTGTAACGCCGGGAATCACATCAGGAACTCCTAATTCTATAGCGTTACATCCTGTTTCCGTGGATAAATCTATTAAGCCTGCCAATTTGGAATAATTCAAATTATTTACAACAACAAATACTTTCACATAAAGAGCTCGAGGTTTAGAGATATTAAGAAATTTAAGATTATTTTTAATCTTAAAAAAAATATCAGAGTCTCGATTATGAAGTTTAGAATACAGACTGGCTTCTCCTGCCCAAATGCTAACTGTTAAAGATACTAAATTATTAAAAGACAATAATCTATTAATATCTTCTCTGCTCAACAAGGTAAAATTGGTATTTATGCGAAAGGTTAAACCTGCCTTCTGGGTAAATTCTAATACCTCCCATATCTTAGAATAAAAAAAAGGCTCTCCGCCCCCAGAAAATATTATTTCTTTTGTCCCTGATTTAGCAATATAACTTATAAAATTCTTTAATGTTATAAAATCTAATTCTTTTGTATTTTTATCCTCCTTTACAAAAAGAGAATGAAGCCAACAAATAAGACAGTGGCTATTACATCTATCTGTCAGATCAATTTGAACTACATCCGGACCTTTATAAGCAAAACGTCTACTAAATATACCTTTTAAATTAAGATATCTTCTTTTATTTTCTTTAAAAGAGATTTTATTTAATATTTTACACATCATATCGAGTGGCATTTCAACAAAGAAGTACAGAAAGATACTAAATGAGAATTTTTAATTTGGGTGATTCTTCGATGCGTGGGAATATTCTGCCAGAGATTATCACAATTGTAACAACCTGTTTTTTTAACAGCATCGTTTCCTATTTTAGAAAAATAAGGGTCGCTTTTGGGAAGATTGAGGCCATTGTATCTAAATTCATTATAAGTTTCGGAAAACCAGATATCTTTAAATCTATTTTTATAAATATTGCCCATGTGCATCCTATGCCCTTTACAACAAGGAACTACGTTGCCCGTTGTCATAATTCTTGCAAATAACCAACCTACATAGCAAGGAACCTCTTCCACTATCTCTTCATCATATGCTCCAGTTGTAATATCTAGCTTCTCCATGCGACGAATAAAACCATCAAAATCAGAAAGCATAACCGACCCGTTATCTTCAGAAATGTAGCGAAATGATTTTGGGTCGTAATTTTGTCTTATAATATACAAGGTATCAAGTAATTCTTTTCTTTCCATATCATTTAGTAGTAACACTTCGGTTTTATCCTTTACAGGATCCATGGGAACAAACTGAATATCATCTGTTCCTACTTCTAAAGCAAACTTTAACATTTGCCCTATATCTTTATAGTTTTGATTAAGAATTACATCGTGAAATATTATTCTGGGACGACAACTATTCTTTGCTTTCTTTTGCTCAAAAATAAATTTCAAAATATCTCTAATCTTGTAAAAAGTGCGCTCACTTTGATTTGGATGAACAGCTAAGTATGCTTCAGGTGTTCCTGCCCAGATACTTATAGTCAAAGAGTCGACTTCCAATTCTAACAACCGTTCTGCAATTTTTTCATCTACTAGACTGAAGTTAGTATTTATATCTATTTCGATATTTCTATCTTTGCTTTTAATATATTCTACAATCTTTAATATATCCGGGTGCATAAAAGGTTCACCACCACCTACTAATTTTACCTGCCGAAGGCCGCCTATTTCCGCCAAATCGTCAAAGACTCCTTTTAACAAATCTAGCGGTAAGGAAAGTTTTCTTTCCCATTCTGGCATTGCTTTGTCTTCTAAGAGAGGCGACCTACACCAACAAGCAATACAATTAAAATTGCACCTATTCGTTAAATCTATATGCAATACCTCAGGGCCGATTAAGGCTTTTGCTGAATGAAGAATTCCGGCTATAACCAACAATTTATTTTTATCTTTAATAAGGTTATTTAATTCTTCCATAATCTCTTAATATATCTACGTATTTCTTATGCATCTCAATATTTATCTGAATATTATCGCAACTCTTCAAACATCCAAAAGAACAATTGGGATCATCGCCTATTCTTCCAAAATATGAATCGTGGAAATCTAAATTAAAAGACTTTTTTCTGAATAATTGCTCTTCAGCACCATCCCATATTTCTTTAAAAGGCTTCTCATATATATTCCCTATGGATATGCGGTTTGCTTTTAAACAAGGATTTACTTCTCCATTTGCTTTTATCCTTGCAAACATCCATCCTACATAGCAAGGCTGTTTTGTAATTGTCTCTGATTCATATTTACCCTTTAAAGCACCGGGAGTATTAATTCTTTTCAGGAAACTATCACATTGCTCAATATTGGTCTTAACTGGCTCATTTTCATTATATTTTTTTAAACGCTTCAACTGAATATTCACATCAGCATTTACACTGTCAACTTGTTCCTTATTAAACAAAAGTATATCAGTTTTACCCGGAATGATATCTACTGGTGTAAACTCAATAGTATCTGCCTTCACCTCTAAGGCCAATTCAACCATATTATTTATATCTTTATAATTTTTATTAAAAATAACATTATACAAGTTAATATGGGGTAAAGGGTTATAAAGATGTTGATTCTTTTCCTTTTTTAAATATGTAATATACTCTAATACTTCTTTTATCTTATAAAAAGTTTCTTCTGTTTTATTAGGGTGGATTAAAGCGTATGTTTTAGTTCCTCCTGCCAAAAGGCTAACATGAATAAGGTCGATCTTAAGATTTACAATCTC
Source organism: Candidatus Omnitrophica bacterium UBA1562 (assembly GCA_002322525.1). Classification (GTDB taxonomy): domain Bacteria; phylum Omnitrophota; class Gorgyraeia; order Gygaellales; family Profunditerraquicolaceae; genus UBA1562. The sequence continues at coordinate 7,336 of DCOU01000153.1, forward strand.
TTTTGCCATTTCTTTATCAATTAATGTAAAATTGGTATTAATAAAAATCCTCATTTTACATTCTTTGATATATCTTAATATCTCCATAATTTCAGGATGCATAAAAGGTTCCCCGCCTCCAGCCAAAAATAAAGTCTTTGTCCCCATCTCCTTAAGTCCGTTGATAATCTTCTTAATCAAATTAAAAGGGAGTTCAAATTCTTTCTCTTGCCTTTTTGCCTCTGTAGGCTCTCCCAAAAGAGGAGAATTATTCCAGCAGCATATACAGTTGTTATTGCATCTATTTGTGATATCGAATTGCACAATCTCAGGACCAATAAATGCCTGAGAACCGTTTAAAATTCCTTTTAAAACAGGATCCTCTTTCTGCGAATTAAACATTGCGCTTTTTCCTTTATATAGTTGCTGTAGCATAGGACAAACCAAGATGATTAACTAAATCAATGATTTCTTTAGCCCTTTTCTTCCTTAGCTCATAATTATTTTTTCCGTCAACACTTGCCCATTCTTTAGCTCTAATTTTGGGGTCGTTAGGCAAAATTAGTCTATAGTTCTGATAATCAATTTCTAACTCACTATCATTGTTTACTAAACATACACTAATAGCGCCTATCTGGGCAATATATTTTCGGTTTCTTTCTATCGCCTCGCAGGTTTCTTGAAAATCTTTCTCTGTTTCACCGGGGAAACCGACAATAATATTAACCATTGTGTTAATGCCTGCCCGATGAGTATCTTTTATCACTTTCTCTGCAACTTCTTTGGTAAATATTTTTTTCATTTGCTTTAATACATTATTAGAGAAACTTTCTACTCCGTATATCAAAGTTGCGCAGCCAGCTTTTTTTAATTTGCGTAATAATTCATAGGCCGTCTCTTTGCGCGGAATAGCCTGGGAATCCCATTGAATTTCTATCTTTGAATTAATTATTAAATCACATAATAAATTAAGTCTATCTATATTGCCATTACACAATAAATCCTTTAAGCTAAATACTTCTATATGATTGCACTCTATGTGATATTTAATTTCTTCAAAGACATTCTGGGCACTGCGATAACGATAGGGCTTGGAAATACGCCAGTCGTTACAAAAACTACAACCGCTAATGCAGCCTCTACTGGTAAACAAAGGCAGTACAGGTGTCGTGTATTGCTCCAAATTAAAATCGCTAAAGGTAGGCCAGGGTATACTGTCTAAATCCGCTATAGGCAACCTGGGCTTATATGCCAAACGGCAATTGCTATTGAAGATGGCCCCTAAAACCTCGCTTGTCTTCCCGCGTTTTTCTAATACATCTATTACCTCTCTTAAGGTTTCTTCTCCTTCGCCTACCACAAATACATCAACAAACTCTTTAGGGAATAGGCTGCGCATATGTTCATTAATGCAACCCCATCCTCCCAAGATAATTTTTGCTTCGTTCTTTATACGCTTTATTATTTTAAGCAATTCGCTGACGAACTTTATACTCGCGAAATTTACCGATAAACCGATATACTTCACATCTACTTTTTGCAACATCTCAACGACACAACTATTGGTAATTTCTTTAAACTGAAACCAGGTATTCTTGAATAAATCATCATCAACCCATGAATTATAACTTTTCTGTTCCCAGAGATATTTTAAATCTTTGGAAGCTAAGTGATACAAAAAGATATTTAGATCAAACACAGAAATCTCATATCCGTATTTCTTTAGATAACTCGATAGATAGGCTATCCCTAAGGGTGGCGAAGTCGTATCCCAGGGCGGACATTGGATAAATAATATATCGGCACAACTCGGATTTAGAATTTCTTTTACATCACCATAATTCTTCTCAATCTCTGATAGATTCCTATTATTAAACCTTTTATTTAATAAACCGATCTGGCCAATTAAGCTGGTCGGTTTAAGATGTTTATTTATTTTGAATAAGTTATTTTTGAGGTAATTTATAGCCTTATATCTCGCATAACCTAAGCCGCGGCTACTTGTATAATAGTAAAATCTTTTTATGCCACCTAAAAATCCTCTTTTCTTTCTTAAATGTTCAAACCAGGCCCTATAGGCATGCGTTTTAGCTAACTCCAAATCAATAGGGCTTAGCGTTTCTGATTTCATTACACTTTTGAAATGACCGTCATAACAAGAGAGGTCTTTCGATACAATTAGACCTTTCTGTTCTAAAACATCATAGTACCTTGTCCCGGGAAAAGGGGTTGCTATAGAAAACTGTACCGAAAAAGGTTCGATAGCCTTAACCCATTTAATTGTTTCTTTAATTGTTTGTTTAGTTTCTCCCGGCAGGCCAAAGGCAAAGGTAAGATGCACTTTTATCCCTATTTTTTTTGTAAATCTAACTATCTTCTCCACTTTCTTTAAATCCATGCCCTTGCCTATGCCGTCTACCAATCCCTGAACAGCTGATTCAACCCCATACTTTACTGAATATAATCCTGCTTTTTTAAAAACCTCTAGCAATTCCTCATCCATCAAGTCCGGACGCGCCATTATCGCCCACTGAACCTTATCCAAACCTCTCTTTCTGATTTCTCTGCAGAAGTTTAACATTCTTTCTTTACCGATGTTAAAAGTATCATCGTCAAAATAAACTGATTTGAATCCTTTTTCTTTCATTAAATATTCCATTTCATCAATAACATCTAAAATATTTCTTGGCCGGTAATGATTCCCCTGATAGATAACTTGAGGCCAAAGACAGAATTGGCATTTAAAGGGACACCCGCGCGAAGCCAATATCTGGACACTCGGCGTAAGCATCTCTCCTGGGGCATCTAAATATTTATACATAGGCAAACCATCTCTATAAGGCCAGGGAAGAAGATCGATATCAAAGGGGTCTCTCGGCGGGTTCTTTTTTGTTGTGCCGTTATCGTTGTAAATAAGGCCTTTAACCTTAGATAAGTCTTTATGTTCCTGCAAAGATTTAACCAGCTCCAGTAAGGTAAATTCATATTCTCCGTATAAAACAAAATTAATATAAGGATGCTCTTCTAAAAATCGAGGTTGATAAATTTTAGAATTTGGGCCGCAGAGAATTATCGGTATACCCAGAGAAGATATTTTCTTTAAGATATACAGATCATAATAGAATGAAGGGATAGAAGTTTCGGCAAGCAAATAATCGAAATCCATTCCTGAAATCTTTTCTAAAAATTCATCTTCGAGAATCTCTTCGGCAATCGCGTCAATCATAGAAGCATTTATATCGTGCTTTTGTAATAATGAGGTGGCATAGGCCAGAAAAAATGGAAAAGGAAGGTAGCTTTCTTCACTGCTATCTTTTATATGCGGCCAACGGGAGCCCGCCCTAACTCCCCATTTGCCGTCTCTCTGCCAAGGCAAATTGACTAATAAAACCTTTAGCCGTCGTTTTGATTTTTTAGCTTTGGTATTAGCCTCAATTTCTGCCTCTAAATAAGCTTGCCGTAAATTTTCAATCTTAGCATCTAACAAATGCTCGTCTTTAAATAAATTTATTCTTACAGAAAAAAGCCCGTAACGGCCTTCGGTATAATCTTTTTTCTCTTCGGCGTCTATGCGTCTGAATCCAATAATATGTACATCGTTATCTATTGAAGGGTTCTGAATAAAAGACAGTAAATCTTTATTTTTGGTCTCCAGAACAAATGGGGGCAAATTTTCGTCTTCGATACTAAATCTTAGTCCCACCAAAGAAGCGGGCTGCTCGCTAAAGTATAAATCACGCCAGTTATTATCCAATCTAGGGAAATCTCCTAGCTGGTAATTAACAATCCAATTTTTATAATTGGGGTTACTCAGACATGCAAGACGAAATTCATCTATATGTAACCATGCCTCTATTTCCATATCTATCTGCAAGTCTATTTCTTGTTCGTTGTTTATCTTTAAAATCCAAATTTGACTTAAAGGTAAGTCTCTAAAAACTACCTTAACCTTAAAATAATCTTTACCTTGCTCTAAAATCTGCCAATCTGCCTTTGTCGAATCCGTCCATAGTCCTAAGGTATTAATGGCTACATTTAAACCTGCGCCCTTAGTGACTTCACGGTTGTTCCAAAAGATATTCATTCCGCAACCAGAATAGGATATTTTTGTCTTTCCTTTAATAATCATAATCTCAGGGGGGTGCTTAAATCTATCTCTTTGCTTCTTGATTGAAAAGATAAAGTATTTTATCCCCCGCCAGAAGGCATAAGGTAAGCCACCCGTTTTTAAATGTTTCTTAAATTTTTGACAATTACTTTTTAAGAAGCCCAATTTTTATTACTCCCTCAAAGTAGGTATATTTTTTAGGCGATAATTTAGCAACGTTGCTCTTTTGATATTGAAGTAGCCTCGCCTTATAAAGATAATCGGTGTTTTCCACTATCGCTCTAAAAAAATCATCTACTGAATTACAATTAAATAAAACGGAAGGAAGTTTATCATCTATTACTCCTATTCTTTTAGATTTACCATACCAAAATCTAAAAGGGAGGATGTCATAATCCTGCGTATATTCATTAAGAAATTCACCTTTATTTACATCGGGGATTACCCAAGATTTGTATTCAGAAGAAAGCATAAGATTTGCCTGTTCTATTTCTAAATTCAATTCTTCGTAAATCTCCGTATCTATTTTCCAGAGGATTGAATTTTTATCAATTAGCTCAATTTGCCAGATTTGCGAAATGGGAATATATGGCCAATCTCCCAAAATAATAATTTTATTATCATTTTTTTCATTTATCTGCCAGATTGCCTGATAAGAATCATACCAAATTCCCGAAGAACGTATTGAAGTATAAATACCTAACCCTAAAGTCAACTCTTTCTCGCCCCAAAATACCTTGCCTCTGCCTCGGTCAAAAATAAGTTTTAAATCCCCCCTACTCAATTCAAGACCCCCAGCCAAAGTAGTTTCTTCTAATTTAATATCTTTGTCCAAAATAATATTCCCTTCAAAATAAGTATATCTACCAGGGCTAATCAATGTTTCTTTTTTAGGAATAATCAAGGCGAAATTAAGACAGACATGTTCTTCATTCTCTTTCTTACGTTTATAAATACCAAGTACCCACCTACTAACTTGAGAGATAACTTCAAAGAATAATTGAGGAGAATGATTATTGGTCTCTGATTTCAAAATCACCTTAGATGCCTTATTTTCTTTTAATCTTATCGGGCCGTCATCATTAATATATTGATTCACTAAAAAATCGCCTTTTTCATACGCAGTTAACCAATATTTATATTCGTCTTTTAGCTCTAATATTATATCCTGGTTGGTCAGAAGGACCGGCTTATTAACTTCTATCTCAACCTTAATTCTTAAGGTGTCCTCGTCTTTAAAAGCCAGTTTCCAAATTTGCGATACCATCAATGGTTGATAGCTGAAAGTCAAGATTAATTCTTTTTCGGAAATCTTTTCTATTCGCCATTGGGCATTATTTAAACGGAACCAGTCCCCAGAAGCTTTAAAGGAACTGTAGAGTCCGTCTCCATCAGTTAGCTCTCTATCCTTATAGTAGAGCCTTATTGCTTTATTTTCCAGGTCAGCATAGAGACGCAGATGGCCTGAGGCGATGGTATGAGAGGCGCGCAGCTTGGCCAGCTCCTCTTGCTGTTTGAGGAGGAGCTTTTGTTTTTCCTCTTGTTGTTTGAGGAAAAATTGGTTTCTGATGTGTATAACATAATCTTCAATTTTATCTTTCTCAGGGAATATTCTAATATTTAGAGAAATAAATTTTTTACTGCTAGAATATATTTGAATAATTCGCGCTTCCTGTTCATACCCTGTATTGAAAAGTTTTATTTGGCTATCTTTATCTTCTCTCTCTAAAATAAAAGAAGGGAAGTTTTGCGCTTTAGAGGCTGAATCCGGAATCACGCCTAATATGCCTTCTGGAGAATCATTTAAGCCTAAATCCTGCCAATTAAATTTATTAATGAAGGAGGGAAAGGTGCCATTTTTATTTAAAGTTAACCACTCTTTATATTGCGGTATCAGAAACAAATCTATATGTGCTTCTTTTGCTACTTCTTCTTTTATCTCTATCTGCCATTTTAACTGGATATCTTCTAATTGAAGCGTCCAGATTTGAGAGATAACCCCGTCACTAGTTATCCCTTCGGCGATAATCTTATTGGAAGATAAACTTTTTATCTGCCAGGATAAATTGAAAGAAGGAAACCAAATATTAGAAGAGGGGTTAAAGAAAGATACATAACCTCCCATGCCTTTGGTAAGAAGGTTATCATCATAAGAAATATTTATCTTGCCGTTATTAAACACGGTTCTTAATTTACCCTTTGCCAAAACAGCAATGCCTTTTTTGTCTCCTACAGATTCCAAATAATCCTGAATAATCTTTTGTGGAGAGTCCTCTCTAACAATCTTACCTCTCTCTAATAGAATTACCCGATTGCACAACTTGCTTACCATATTCATATTGTGACTAACTAAAATAATGGTCTTACCGGCCTGTTTTAATTCAAATATCTTCTTAATACACTTCTGTTGTGCCTCTTCATCTCCCACTGCCAAAATATCATCAATTAAAAGTATGTCTGGCTCAACATAAATAGCCAAAGCAAATGCCAATCTCATATACATGCCTTGAGAATAATACTTTATGGGCGCGTCAATAAATCTATCTAAACCTGCAAATTCTATAATCTCAGCTATTCTCCCTTGTAAGTTTTCTTCGTCTACCCCATATATTCTTGCATTTATAAGGACGTTTTCTCTCCCGGTAAACTCAGGATTGAACCCCGCGCCTAATTCCATTAATGTAGATACTTTTCCTTGAACATTAACATTTCCTTTATCCGACATAAGCATGCCTGCAATTAATTTTAACAAGGTAGTCTTACCCGCTCCGTTTTCCCCAATTACTCCCAAAACTTCACCTTTATCAACTTTAAAACTCACATCCTCTAAAACCCAAACTTCTTCCCAGGAAACTTTACCTTCTTTTATGAATTTAATACGGTATTTCTCCCAGACGTTATTAAATTCTATTGCACTCATATTCTTTTTAATAATAAGGGCTCTTTTTTAAGAAAAACGGAGTACCCCGCAAGTATCGATATCAAGGAAATTAAAAAAACTACTAATAGACTTATCAAGGAAGGAGCCTTTACGTGGAATAAAACATCCTGATATAAAATAATATAGTGGGTCATGGGATTAAGTAGGCAGATCCAGCGAAAAGGAAAGGGTATCATATCTAAGGAGTAAAATACAGGCGTAATCCAAAACCAAACCATGAATCCAATAGACATAAAGTGAGTAAGATCGCGGAAGAAAACATTCACACATGAGAATAATATTCCTAAGCCAATAATAAAGATGAAATTAAGTATTATAACCGAGACTAAGGACGGCAGAAGCCCGGTTACCCTAAAATTGAAAATAATAAATAAAGGTAATAGAAAAACGAGCCCAATTAAAAAATTTAGAAGATTAGCTAAAATAGATGACATGGGAATAAATTCGCGGGGGGATGCGCTTTGTTTCAATATGAAAGAATTAATAATGAATGAATTCGTTGCTTCTGTCAAAGCATTCATAGAAAAAAACCAGGGTATAATCCCAGCAAGTACAAAAAGGGTATAGTTTTTAATTTCTATTTTAAAAACCATACTGAAGACAAAATTAATACTTGCTGTCAACATTAAAGGTATAACTACTGCCCACCAAATACCAAGTTTAGAACCAGCGTATTTTGCTTTAAGCTGCACCATCGCCATATCCCATAATACATGGCGAGAGAGATATATTTTTTTTATCCTTTCCTTAAGCATCTCTAAGAATAAAGTCAGCTGCCCTTTTGCCGTCAAGAATTGCGTCTTCCATAGAAAAATAACGCCAAGAGCCGTAGCGGCCGCAGGGGATAATATTTTTACGAGTAAGATATTTTAAAATTTCTTGCCTTGCCTGGTTATAATAAGCGTCATAGATAGGGTAGCCATATTTTATATCATTTATGTCCTGGACCAAGATTCTATCATTATCAGTAAGTATTCCTGCTTTTTTTAAATCCTCCTTAATACGTAAAATAATTTTACTTTTATCTATCGGTCTTTCTCTAGAATAAGCTACTTCCACATATAAAGAAGACTTGCCAAGAGGCGCAAGATAGGAAGAGAAATTATGGAAGAGGCCAACGCGGAAGAAACAAAGTTCTTTTTGCGGAAAATATATCCAATGCCGGCCAGAACAGTCTTTATTATTTATCCCTAAATTGAGATTAAAAATAGAATTCCATCTTAGCTTTTTAAATAAAGCATGCGCTTGCTTCGGTAATCCTTTGATTATATAAGGCATCTCAGGTAGGGGAATTGTAGAAATCAAAAAATCAAACTTTTCTTTATTTCCTGAGGTCATTTTTATTTCTTTTTTGGCGAGATTAATTTCCACTATCTCGCAGTTAGTATAGATATTTTTGATCTCACTTGCCAAAGCCAAAGGAACAGAAGCTATGCTCCCTATTTTAGGATACCAAAATCGGGCATTATAACCAAACTGCCTTTGGTTTTTTTCTATCGTTCCTCCAAGTAACTGGTTTAAAGAAGGCACAGGAATAAACCCATCAAGCCATTCACAGGTCAATTTTTGTGGAGGTAGCGTCCAGAATTTAGTATTATAGGGAATCATAAAATGCCTGGCTATTCCTTTACCAAGCGTCCGGTTTATCCAGTTTAAAAAATTTAGGTCTTTTTTCTTTTTAGGTTGACCATTTCTCAATGTATGGATAAATCCTATAAGACATTCCTTAACAACCAAAGGGGGTAGACCATAAAGGTTGATTTGAAACGGATAGCGGACATAGGTATCGAATGAATAAATCCAAGCATTCCTTTGATGTTCTATTAAATTATCTTTAAGTAGTTTATTAATTAGATTAAAGGTATAGCGGTGCTTAAAATGCAATAGATGGCCATCGCAGTCAAAAGTAAAACCGTCTATTTTTTTAGAGCGGCATAAACCTCCAACCTCGGATTCCTTCTCAAAAATTTGACAATCTATGCCCCTTTTTTGAAGATGCCAAGCTACACTCAGGCCAGATAGACCTGCGCCCAAAATAAAGATTCTCTTTCTAGACATCTATACAGAGACTCTACTCATTTTTTTAGTTAAGGCAAGGCTTACCAAACCCACAAAGACAATAATAGTTATACCAGACAGATTAGATACCAGGCTTACTAATATTCCGCAGAGAGAAAAGAAAAGACACAAGGTAAGCATAATCAATAAAGTTTTTTTTCTAGAATACCCCAAAGCTAAAAATCTCAAGGCCAAATGATCATTACTCTTCTTAAAAGGCAGACTCTTTTTGATTATGCGCATCGAGATAAGGAATGCTGTATCAAATATAGGAAGGCCTAAGATAAGTAATGGGCTAAAGAGCGCAATCTTTCTCTCTAAGGGCGCATAACTTATTACTAAAGCAATTGCTGCTAAGACAAAACCCAAGAAATGGCTGCCGGAATTTCCCATATAAATCCTTGCCGGAGGAAAATTATAGATCAAAAAACTAAGAGCAGCCATTGCTAAAGATAAAGATAAAATTGCCGTCTTGATATCGCCATTTGAAAGAGAGATTATAAAGAAGGTTAAACTTACAATGATTGCCGTACCAGCGGCTAATCCGTCAATTACATCTAAATGATTAAAGGCATTGGTGATTCCGAGGACCCAAATAAAGGTTATAATTATATTAGATAGATTTCCAATATAGACAATCTGTGTTCTTATACCGAAAAAGATTAACAATGATGTAGCAATAATTTGCACCAAAAATTTAGCCAAAACAGATAGCTCCCTGCGGTCATCGATTGCCCCAAAAATTAGCATTATAAATGAAGTCACAATTATTCCTCTTGCCTCTTGAGATAAACCTTTATGAAGCGAAAACCACAATAAACAGGTAAAAATAAAAGACAAACCCATAGCTATGCCACCTATAAGAGGTATTCCTTGAGGCATTAATACCTTATATCGCAAAGCAAGTTTCCTCAAGAAAAATACAAAAAACATTCCTGCTAAGAACCCGCTAAGGACTATAAGAAAATAATTAATTAGCATATATCACTCCTTTATTTTTAATCGTACCCTCATATAGATTCTCGTTCTTTCTTATCATATTTGTAAGGGTGAAATTAAAATCCAAACTCTCCCTTGCGTTTTGCCCCATTTGCGCTCTCAGGTTTTTATCCTTTAATAAAACAGCTAATCTCTCTGACATCTTGAGCATATCTCCAGGTGGAACCAGAAAACCTGACTTGCCTTCCACAATTACCTCTCCAATGCCGCCGGTATTGGTAGCAATAATTGGCTTACTAGATGCCATAGCTTCTAAGACCGCGATGGGTAAACCTTCCCATAAAGAGGTAAGCACAAATACATCTATTGCCGATAATATTCTGGGAATGTCCCTGCGCCGGCCGGTTAAAATAACCTGTTTCTCTAAATTAAATTTGCGGATTAATCTTTCTATCTTTTTACGCAAGATGCCATCGCCCACTAAGATAAATCTCACGTCTGGCAAGACTTTCTTTACTAAAAAGGCGAGTCTAATAAAATCTTGGGGAGATTTTTGAGGTTTAAAACAGGAAACCATACAGACTACTAAACCGTTTGTGTTTATTCCTAATTCTTTCCTTATATTTTGGCCTCTTGTGCCAAACTCTGTATAGTCAATGCCATAGTGGATAAGGCTGTATTTATTCTCCTTGCCAATATGATTATATAGGCCTTTTTGCTTATCATAATTTGAAACCACGATTAGTTTATCTGTAAAGTGCGCAATAAGCCTTTCTAGCCAGATAAAAAATAACCGCACCAGGATTGGCTGATAATCATTGAAGCTCCACCCATGAACAGTATGGACAATAATCTTTACTCTGGCTAATCGAGCTCCCCAGCGGCCTAAAATTCCAGCTTTTGAACTATGGGTGTGAACAATTTCAATATTATTTTTTTTAATAAACCGATAAATTTCAATTAAAGCCAGAAGGTCTTTTAAGGGGTTTATTGGACGCTCTAAACATATTGATTTCTTTATTGTTAGCCCATTTATGGATAAGGCTTCGGGGAGCAAGAATCCATCTTGGGCAGTAAATAAGAATAAGTGAAATTTTTCTTTATTTAAATGCCTGATTAAGCTTAATAATTGCTTTTGGGCGCCTCCTAATTCTAATTTAGTAATTACATAGAGAAGATTAATTCTTTGCATCTAAACAACACTACTATGTTA
>DCOU01000153.1:18746-20542 GCA_002322525.1 Candidatus Omnitrophica bacterium UBA1562
GCATTTTTAACAAAGTCGTGTAAACAAGTTATATTATAATCTTATTAAGAGAAAAATTCAAGTTACAAATTCAACTCTACCCCAACTAATAAGTCTGTTTTTTATTATAATAATGGCGCCCAATATCCCTTTTATAGATTTGGCGAAGTCCACCGCCTTTTGTAAATCCTCTTTGGATCTTACGCGGTTTGCCGTAGCCGTAGCTACTGTATCTGCCAAAGACGCATTTTTAGATAAAATTGTTACGGCGTCAGCTAAACCAAAACTTAAAGAATGTCCAACTCTACCCGAAGATGTGCATATGCCTATGGGGGTATCCTGGGGTTTTATTTTTAAATAAAGCCTGCTACATAATTTTAATCTTCCCGCATAAATTCCTATTTTACGAGTTTTACGCGTTACCAAAAATATATCGCCGCCATTCTCAATAATTATGTCTTTATAACCTTTCCTTAACAAATCCCTGCCTAAAAATTCAGCAACAGCACCTGCAACTGCTGCCATCGGCCCGACATTGGCGCACCGAGCTACCTTGGCCATTTTTTTCACAATAGGTGCCGCATTAAGCTCTACTACCAAGGGTTTCAACACAGTTAAAAATCTTCTGTCTTTGGCTATATAGTCTTCAATATTGCGACGATAAGAATTAACCCTCTCTTTAATAAAAGCCTCGTCCACAGGCTTATCAGTAAGGACCTGCAAATCTGTCTCTTTTACCATCACTCTTGCCCGATATAAATCTTTATTCTTCACCCAATCCCGATAGAATCTCCTTTGGTATTTATTTGTTTTCATTCTAACAAATGCGAGGCAAAGGTTCACTAGTTAACATATCCACGATGCGCTGCGTACCCAGAATAGTATTTATTATTACGCGGCCTTTGGGTTTGTTTACCACTGTGCCAATAATCTGCGCATTTTGGCCCAAGGGGTGTTTTCTTAATAAATTTAATACTTTTTTTGCACCAACTTTTTTCACCACCAATATCGCCCTACCCTCATTAGCAACGTATAAAGGGTCTATGCCTAATAGTTCGCACGCCACCCTTACTTTCGTAGATATAGGTATATTTTTCTCTTCAAGAATAATACCGAGTTTTGAAGATTCAACAATTTCATTTAAGGTAGTAGCCACGCCGCCTCTGGTAGGGTCGCGCATAAATTTTATGGCATCTATCTTTTTAAGTACAGGGATGAGTAGCTCGCTTAAAGCCGCACAGTCACTTTTTATATTAAATCCCAAATCCAATTCTTTTCTTTTAGCTAACACAGCTAAACCATGCTGCGCAATATTGCCAGTAACAATAATTTTATCGTTGGGTTCTATGTTTTTTATAGATAGTTTCTTATCTTTTATGATTCTACCGATACCAGAGGTATTGATAAAGAGCTTATCGCAGGCACCTTTCTCAACTACCTTGATATCGCCCGTAACAAAATATACACCGGCCTTCCTGGCATTTATAGAAATAGAATCTATAATCTTCTCTAACGTATTGTAATCAAACCCCTCTTCTATGATAAGCGCCAAAGAAAGATATTCGGGCAGAGCTCCTAACATCACCAAATCATTTACTGTTCCACAGACTGCCAGTTTTCCGATATCTCCTCCGGGAAAGAACAGAGGGCTGACCACAAAGGAATCGGTAGTAAAGGCGATTCTATCTTTATAATTTATTAGCGCGCTATCAGAAAGTTCTTTTAATATAGGGTTGTTAAGCTTCTTTAATAGTAAATCCTTGATAAGACTATGCATTAATCTTCCGCCGCTTCCGTGGCCAAGGAGAATTTTTCCC
>DCOU01000020.1 GCA_002322525.1 Candidatus Omnitrophica bacterium UBA1562
ACTTTTGTGACGCCCTATCTTTTTTATTCATCCCCTCACCTTTATCAAATTCATTTTTATTATTTTCTGAACTTTTGGAAGGTGCGGGGTTCACTTCTTTTCTTTCTCTGATTTTTCTTCTTCCGCCCCTTCAGCAGGTACTTCCTTCTTCTCCTTGATTACTTCCGGCTCCTGTTTCTCCTCGCCTTCCACAGCTGGAACTACCACTTCTTCTTTAATCGGTGCGGTCACGGAAAAAACAATTGCCTCGGGATTGTTTAAAACTTTAATGTTGGAAGGAAAGGTTATATCCTTAATATGTATGTCATCGCCAATCTTTAACTGGCTGACATCCACCTCAATGTCCTTGGGTATATCCGTAGGCAAACACTCAACCTCAATTTCCCAAAGGGTATGCTCTAAAGAGCCTCCTTCCTGCCTCACTCCTACGGGCTCGCCTTTAGCAACCACCGGCACATTCACTTTGATCACCTTAGTCAAAGAAATCTCATTAAAATCTACGTGTATTATATCGCCTTTAACTGGGTCGTGTTGAATCTCTTTAATTAAGCAGGGCCTGCCTTTTTGTTCCTTATCGTCTTGTATCTTTAAATTAATGACCGTGCTCTCTAACCGATGCTGGTGTATCAACTGCCACAATTGCCTGTGCGATACCTTTATAGGTTGGGATTTCTTGCCTTCTGCATAAATAACCGCGGGGATGAATCCTTTTTCTCTTAAATCCTTAACCTTGCTCTTTCCTAATTCCCCTCTGGGTTGAACTTCCAAGACTATCTCTTCCATTCGTCGCTATCGCTCCTCATGAGTAACTAGTACACTAGTTACTAACTTAATCAAATAACGAACTAACCGATTCTTCGTTATGAATTCTTTTTATCGCCTCACCCAAAAGACCGGCTACGGATAAAACTTTAATCCGCGGATGTTTCTTGTGGTTATCCAAAGGAATGGAATCGGTAATTAACAATTCTTCCAAGTCTTTGCATTTATCTATGCGCTCCACAGCCGGCCCAGACAAAACTCCATGTGAAATCGCAGCGCGGATACTTCCGACCTTGGCTTTTTTCAAAGCCTGGACTGCCTCAATCATAGAACTACCCGTGGCAATTAAATCATCCACAATGATGGCATTCCGACCTTCTACCTTACCCAATATATACATTACTTCTGTTTTCTCCGGTGAGTCGCGCCTTTTATCTATTATTGCCAGGTCTGCAGAAAGCCGTTTGGCATAAGCCCTGGCCATTTTTATACCGCCTACATCCGGAGAAACTATTACCAAGTCCTTAAGTTTTAATTTTGAAAGATACTCTATAAAAACACCTACTGCAAAGAGATGGTCTACAGGTATATCAAAGAAGCCCTGTATTTGGCCGGCGTGTAAATCCATAGTCAAGATTCTATTCGCGCCCGCAATAGTCAAGAGGTTGGCCACTAACTTTGCCGTAATAGGCACGCGGGGCTGGTCTTTCCTATCCTGCCGGGCATAACCAAAATAAGGGATAACCGCCGTAATGCGCTGGGCTGAAGACCTTTTTAAGGCATCAAGCATAATCAAAAGTTCCATAATATTTTCATTGGGCGCAGGACAGGTAGGCTGGACTACAAATACATCCTTTCCCCGCACATTCTCATTAATCTTGACACGTATCTCTCCTTCGCTAAACCTTGCGACCAATGCATCTGATAGTTTGACTTTAAGGTATTCGCAGATTTTTTTGGCTAATTCCGGATTCGCATTTCCGCTAAATATTGCTAATTTATCCATCTCCTCACTCCGTTCGGAGTGTAAAGTGTTTAAGTGTAAAGTTTTTAAGTCTCAACTTACACACTTACACACTTACACACTTTATGTTATGGGTCTCGCCGGCACGCCCACAACCGTTTGGCCATCGCAAACATCTCTATTTTTAGTTACCACTGTTCCTGCGCCGGTCCGAGCGCACTTGCCAATCTTAACCGGCGCAACTAATACTGTATCGCTCCCTATGAAGGCCTTATCCTTTATTACAGTAATATTCTTTTTCTTACCGTCAAAATTAGCAGTAACCGTGCCGGCACCGATATTAACTTCTCTTCCGATGCGGCTGTCTCCCAGATAACAAAAATGTTTCGCTATTGTTTTGGAGGAAATTTTTGTGCGGTTAACTTCTGAAAAATTCCCTAGCAGTACATCATCTGCCAGGCTGGTACCCGCTCTTAAATGCGCGAATGGACCCACACAACAACGTTTTCCTATTTTAACATCAGTTTCAATAACTGTAAAGGGATAAATCGTAGTATCCTGCCCGATCTTAGCCCCGTAGCTTATAAAAGTAGAATCCGAGTCAACAATGGTAATACCTTTTTGCATTAATTTTTCATTAATCCGTTTTCGCATAATTGAGTTTGCTTTGGCGAGATCCTGCCGCGAATTTATGCCCAGCGCCTCATTGATATCGGTAATTGTCAGGCTATCTATAAGATAATTATTTTTATAAAGTATAGCTATGGTATCGGTAAGATAATATTCTTTTTTTCGATTATCAGGCCTGACTGACTTCAAAGAATAGATTAATCTATCTTTATTAAAACAGATAATGCCGGTATTAATTTCTTTTATATCTTTTTGAAAATCATCCGCGTCTTTTTCTTCCACAATCCCGCAAATACTGGCGTATTTATCTCTTAAAACCCTGCCATAACCGGCGGGTTCATCTTTTTTTACGGTCAGAAGAGTTGCGTCTAAATTATTTTTTATATGGTGCTCTAATAGTTTTTTTATAGTTTCTTTCTTTAACAGCGGATTATCCGCGTAAAGTACTAAGACAGTGCCTTTAAAATTCTTTAAGGCTGCCAAGCCTTCTTTTACTGCATCTGCAGTTCCTAAGAGCCTTTTTTGGATAACCACTTTTATGCCAGCCGGTAGCTGCTTTTTTATTTCCTCAGCCTTATATCCTAGGACAGCGACAACATTTTTTATTTTTAAAGACTGCGCCAAATCCAAAACATAACTTAAGCAAGGCCTGCCGCAGATAGGATGCAAGACTTTTGGGATATCTGACTTCATCCTTACGCTTTTACCGGCGGCTAAAATTATGACTGCAATATTTTTCATATTCCTGAATGCTTAATTATTGATTTCCCTTAATCTTCTTCGCATCATTTTCTGACGCTTTGTTAATATTCTATCGGACAGTTCGTTCATTAATCTAATGCCTTCTAGTTTCTTTCGCAAAGATATCCTGGATCCTCTCAAAATATTTTCTTTCTGCGTTATCCATCCGAACATTATTTCATGCCCCTTGCCAGTTTTAATTCTTCAATATCTTTTAGGTCCTTATCCCTCCCTGAAATTTTCTTCATCTTTATAAAATTCCTGGGTGAAATAACTTTAAAAGTTAGGCCGCCCACCCTGGCTTCCAGGGCATCTTTTACGGCTTCTTTAAAATCAACCGGCGAATCAATAACAATATCTACCTCTTCATAAGTCCTTTCGCCTTTGTAAAAATTAAAAGCCTTCATATTCTTATTCTTTATCCAGTCTTCGCGGGTTTTTTCATCCGCTATCTTAGCGGGGTCTACCGGCTGCTTAACATGATATCCGGCCTTTTTCATAATATTAACTATCTTGAGGAGATTCTTGCCGGACATCTCAACAAGAATATCCATATCAAGGGTATTGCGACTGCCACCGAGAAGGTTAAACGCTATTCCTCCTACAAGCACATATTTTACCTTTTGCTTCTGAAACTCCCGTAATATTTCTTCGTATAGTATCATATTTGCTGGGACGTCTGGACTTAATGAGCCCCGACATAACTTCGGGGCGAATTAATCCTGACAACTGCAAGTAATTTATGCAGCGCTTAGCTGTCAGGATCGCCATCACTGCCCGGCAAGGATTCGAACCTTGACGCTCAGACCCAAATTCTGATGTGCTACCATTACACTACCGGGCAAATCGATATTGCTCGACCCTCCCGCTGTAGGACGTTAAAAACTCAGGCGGGATTTCACCTCAACTCTTGTTCTTGTAGGCTCAAAAATTCTCGTGTCCTACCATTGGACGACGTCCCAAAATTTGAATTTTGACATTTGAATTTAACCGTTATTTAACTAAAAGGGCTACTTGGGCCCCTGTTTTTCTCCTGTTCGTATGCTTCCAAGACTCTCTTTTGCAGGTATTCTCTGAAAGACTGAGTTATGGGATGGGCAATATCTTTATGTTCCAATTGGGCACTGGCTTCCTGACCTGCCGTCTGAGACGCTGCAGGCAGCGCTGCTCCGCATTGATTACAATATTTGGAACGCAACTCATTCTTAAAACCGCACTTCGGACAAGGCTGTTTTATCTTCCTCGAAGGCATAGCAATAAATAGCCCGTTTGTGCCTTCTATTACTTTTATATTCCTGACTACAAAGGCATTATCAAAAGTTACCGTGACATATGCCTTTAATTTTTTATCCGGCGAATCCTTTAAGAAAACCCTGGCCTCGGTTACCTCCATAAGTTTACCTCCTTGTTGTCGCTCGCTTCGTTCGCTCCCCATAGGGGCTTTGCCCCTCTGGCCTTCAGTCGCTTCGCTCCTTCTCTGTCACCCCAAAAGCGTGGGGAAAATTTTTCCCCACACCCCTTTGGTTCTTTCGTTTACTCCCATTCATTTTACGAAAGAACCTTGCATGAATTTTATTGTGTCCGACTGACAAAAACCTCACCAAAAGAACTATCCGTCTTCAGTTGCCTATATAAAGATAGGGCCTCTTTTCGTGAAGAAACAATACCAAAGACTGCCGGTCCGCTGCCGGACATCAAAATTGATTTCGCTCCCAGTTGAATAAGCTTCTCTTTTATTGCATCTATCTGAGGGTACAATGCAGCAGTAACGGGCTCTAAACTATTAAACAAGGCATCACCTATCAATGGAAAGTGAACTTTCTTTAATGCCAAGATTAATATTTTAACACTGTACTTTGATTTTGTCAACCCCTCACCTTTGTTACGCGGGGTCAATTTAAAAGTCTTAAAGAACTTGTCCCATCTTTTATATATAGAGGCGGTTGAGACCTCTATATCAGGCACAACCAGAATATGCCAAAGCCGCACAGAGTAGAGCGCCTTTAATGGCTTTATCTTATCACCCCTCGATTCCCCCAGAGCAAATGGAGTATTATAAATAAAGAAGGGGACATCGCAACCTAATTTTCCGGCCAATCCTGTGAGTTTATTCTGAGCGAGATTCAGTTTCCAAAGCTTATTTAAACCTAAAAGTACGCTAGCGGCATTACTTGACCCGCCCCCTAGGCCGCTACCGACAGGAATACGCTTTATTATTTTAATATCCACGCCCTTATCAATATTAAAACTATCCTGTAATAATTTGGCGCTACGCCAGGCGAGGTTAGAATTATCCTGCGGGACAGCCGCTACGTTACAGGTTATATTTATTTTTTTATCTCGGCGGGATTTCAGGATTATTTTGTCGGCGAGACCTATGCGTTCAAAAATTGTTTTTATTTTATGGTAGCTATCTTGACGTTTGTTCAGGACTTCTAAGTAAAGATTAATCTTCGCGTAGGAATTAAGGATCAAGCCTTCCACATTAAGAGATGCTGGCTAAAGCTGCCTTTTCTATATCAAGGCTTGTGAGATTATATTCTTTTAACAGGTCAGCCGGTTCTCCTGACTGGCCAAATCTATTTTTTATGCCCACCCGCACAATTTTAGTGGGGTAATTCTCTGTTACTATCTCACCAATGCTTGAGGCGAGGCCCCCTATAACAGTGTGTTCTTCGCAAACGACAATACCACGTGTTTCTTTTGCTGCCTTTAATATCGTCGCCGAATCTGCGGGCCTTATGGTATGCATATTAATTACGCGCGCTCTTATGCCTTTGGCGAAAAGACTCTCTGCCGCAACAAGCGCCTCACCCACCATAATGCCGCAAGCAACGATAGTGAGGTCATTGCCTTCAGTTAAGACCTGTGCTTTACCAAACTTAAACTCAGGCTTATTTGCAATTGTTGCCACCTTAGGCCTTCCCAGACGCACATAAAATGGCCCTGAGGTCTTTGCGCAGGCTTTAATTGCATCGCGTGTTTGCGGACCATCGCAAGGAACAATTATATTTATGTTCGGTATGACGCGCATAAGTGCGATATCCTCCAGAGCCTGATGGCTTGAACCATCAGGGCCGACAGTAAGACCTGCATGAGTAGCAACTATTTTAATATCGAAATTATTATAACCGACTGTATTTCTTACCTGATCCCAGGCCCTTCCCGTAGCAAATATGGCAAAGGTAGAAGCGAATACAATCTTACCGCAGCTGGCCAGGCCACAGGCTGCCGCCATCATATTCTGTTCTGCCACGCCAAAGTTAAAAAATCGCTCAGGAAATTCTCTGGCAAAGACGCTTGTGCGTGTTGAACCGGATAAATCTGCATCTAAAACCACGATGTCTTTGTTTTGCCGGCCCAATTCAACTAAAGTCTGGCCATAAATATCGCGTTGGTATAATTGTTCCATCTTATAAATTGTTATATTGTTAAATTGTTATATTGATAGTTTCATTGATGAAATTAATAATTAATTTTACAATTTAACAGTTTAGTAGTTTAACAATCTACTCTAATTCCTTTAGTGCTTTTTCGGCTTCTTCTTTGGTAGGTGCTCGTCCGTGAAAATCCACTACGTTCTCCATAAAAGAGACGCCTTTACCTTTTATAGTGTGCGCAATTATTATTGTAGGTTTACTTTTGATTGTCTTTGCTTCTTCATAAGCAGACAAAATCTCCTTTATATTATGTCCGTCTATTTCTATGGTGTGCCAACCAAATGCCTGCCATTTAGCTACCAGCGGTTCTAAATTCATAATATCCTTGGTTTTCCCGTCGATTTGAAAACCATTATAATCTAACATAGCGCATAAATTGTCACGCTTATAATGGCTGGCTGCCATAGCTGCTTCCCAGATATTGCCTTCCTGGGTCTCGCCGTCACCCAGAAGACAATATACGCGGTAATCCTTTTTATCTATCCTGGCCGCCAAACTCATTCCCAATGCCACGGATAAACCTTGACCTAAAGAGCCTGAGGCAACAGTAACGCCGGGAGTACGCCTATCAGGATGGCCTTGCAATATTGAACCAAATTGCCTTAAGCTCCATAGTTCCTTGATAGGAAAATACCCTGATTCAGCTAATACTGCATACCAAAGCGGACAGCAGTGGCCTTTAGACATATGGAATCTATCACGATCAGGCCAATCCGGCTCTTTGGGATTATGCCGCAATATCATAAAAAATAAAGCGGTAATTAAGTCTGTGGAAGAAAGGCTTCCTCCGGGATGGCCCGAACCAGCTTTAGCAAGCATCTGAATGATCAGGCGCCGAATTTGCTTGGCTTTCTTTTCCAGTCCTTTAATCTGGGCGTCTGTGTATTGCATTTTCAGTCAATCGGGGACGGTTCTATTTTTTCTTAACTCCTAAGTCCTCTTTAAAAATAGAACCGTCCCCATTTCCCGCTATTTTTTCTTTAATTTTATCCTGCTTTGGATCCAATTTCAAGGATTTCTGCCAATTTAATTTTGCATTCGCAGTATCGCCGAGCTTAAAATAAGCATCTCCTAAGTGATCGTATATAACCGGGTCCTCCATAAGAGAAGCTGCCTTTTCTAATTCTTTTATTGCTTCTGGGAGTTTGCCCTGTTTAAAATAAAGCCATCCCAGGCTATCCACATAAGCACCGCTATCAGGCTGCACGCTCAAGGCCTTTTTTATCATTACTTCTGCCGCATTTAGATTTTTATTTTCTTCAACATAAAGATATCCTAAATAATTCAGCGCTTCATGATAATCAGGGTTTAACTGAAGGCTCTTTTTTAATTCGGCTATTGCTCGTGGCCTATCCTTTAATTCTTCATAAATGCTACCTAAATAAAAATACGCCTGGGCATCATTGGGCGCTAAACCCAGTATCAGCCGAAAGGTGCTTTCTGCCTCTTTGAATTTTTTCTGTTGTAGATATATTGCGCCTAAGCTCTTATAAATATCGATGTTATTGGGTTCGCGCTTAGAAGCATTCTTAAGCGCGATTTCATATTCGCTTGTTGCCAGATTAAGTTTATTTTCCGAAGAATACAGGAGGGCTAATATAGCATGCGGTTCCACCACTTCGGGGTCCAGCTTTACCGTAAGATTTAATTCCTCAACAGCTTTAGAAATCTCGTTCTTTTTTATGTAGAGGGAGGCAAGGTTTATATGGATAAGGGAACTTTTATTATCTGTTTTCAGGGCTTTTTTGTATTCCTGAATAGCTGTGTCTATATCACCGATCTGCTCTGACATTGCTGCCATAATATAGTGGCTTAAGGTAACGGATTCCTTCTTATCAAAGGCAAAGGCCTTTGTATTTATAGATAAAAATATCAGGAAGCAAAAAAAGACCCCCTGACTCGCTCTCTTAAGCTGAGAAGTCATTGTCAGTAACTAGTAAATTAGTAACGATAACTAGTAGTTTTGGAAGATTAACGGCGGTCTATGTTTAACCCCATGCCCTCTTCTTCAGATGACGAAGACGACGACGTATCTTCTTTCTTTTATGGGTTTTTATCTTTCTTTTTTTTCTTTTTCTACCGCAAGGCACGTTTCTCGCTCCTTTTGTCGCTCGAAAAGTTCATAGTTACGCTCGTTCTCTGAACTCGCTTTAGTCCGTAGTTCATAGCTTTTACTACGGACTATGAACTATCAACTATGAACTAATAAATCACCTTATTCAGCGGATACTCAATAATCCCCTGCGCGCCCCGCTTCTTTAACTCGGGAATTAAAGTGCGCACAACCTTCTCATCAATTACTGTTTCAATTGCCAGCCACCCTTCCTGGCTAAGGCTTGAGATAGTAGGCTTTTTTAAAGCAGGCAGAACACTAATTACTTTTTTCAGGTCAGTTTTTTTCACATTCATTTTCAGGCCTACCTTTTCTTCTGCGGCGATGGCGCCTTTCAAGAGAAGCGAAATCTCTTCCATCTTATTTCTCTTCCAGTTATCTTTATAAGCATTAATATTCGCGATAAATTGGGTAGTGGATTCGCATATAGTAGCGAGCTCTACTAATTTATTTGCCTTGAGGCTCCTGCCGGTCTCCGTCAATTCCACAATCGCATCTACTAATCCGGCATTAACTTTAACCTCCGTTGCACCCCAGCTAAACTCTACTTCTACTTTTACTCTGTTTTTCTGAAAGTACTCTTTGGTTACATTTACCAACTCTGTAGCGATACGCTTACCCGCAAAGTCTTTAACAGACTTAATGCCTGAACCTTCCGGTACAGCTAAAACCCATCTCACCTGGCCTAAACTCTGTTTGGCGTAAACAAGGTCCGTAACCCTGACTACATCAGATTTATTTTCCAGTATCCAGTCGTTGCCAGTAATGCCGCAATCTAAGGCGCCATCCTCGATATACCGGGACATCTCCTGGGCACGCAATAAAACCGGCTCTATCTGGGAGTCATCTATAGACGGAAAATACGAACGCTCGCTGGACAAAGAGATATTGAACCCCGCCTTTCTAAACATCTTAAAGGTAGACTCTTGAAGGCTGCCTTTAGGCAGGCCTAATTTTAGCACTTTATTTGAACTTTGCGGTTTGGGCATTTTGCATTGCCTTTTTCGTTTCTTGTAGTACAGGAAAGTATAAAAAGTTTATATTTATGATTACACAGATTAAAAAGCGTAGATTCCACAGATTGTTTATGGTTTAAAAATCTGTGTAATCGGTAATTAAATCTGTGTAATCATTTTTTATTTTAATTTACGGCGCGAATATATCTTTTTACTTTCTTTAATTCGCGTCAGGGGATTTATCGCCCAGGCTTTCCTAATCTTGATGGCCCTATGCACAAAATCTCTGCCTCTAAAAATACCTTTTATAGAATACCATAAAATTTATAACGGGGCAAGTAAAATTTATAACAGGCAGGCTTTCTACCATAATAGACGTAGAAAGAAGAGGAATCTAACGCTCCAATCCCGATATTTTTTTGCAGACGTTGAGCAGACCCCGGTGCCGAGATTGAAATGTAATTGCCCGAGATTAAAAACAACACAATAACCGCCTTTATAAATTGTGCGAATAAGCGGGCTATCCCAATCTTATTGCAGGATGCCACAGAAAATATTATCTCATGGGTTTAGGAATGGCGGGGGGCTTTCTTATAGCGTGTTGAATTCTTCAACGCTAAGACCTGCTTGCTTTAAGAGCTTCTTAAGGAGGCCGATACCTAGTTCTTTATGCTGGGGGACTGATAATGTATAAGGATAGCCGACCTTGACAAGCATAATATGAGAGCCGACTTGCCGGTCAACTATCCAGCCAGCGCGTTTGAATTTCTTTACTGCGGCCGCGCCGGAGCATAACTTGAGGTAATGGCTCATACCGAAACCTCTACCGTCTGGGTTTGACGTCGCTTAGCCTTGTCGTTCATAACCGCTAACCATCCCGTAATGGCTTCTTTGATATTAGCTTTAGCTTCTGCTATTGTTCGGCCCTGACTAACACATCCGGGTAATGCCGGAACCTCAGCAACGTAGTAACCGGTTTCGTCTTGCTCAATAATAACCTCTAACTTCATAACGTCACCTCCAGAATAAAGATTACCACATTAGCGGATTATTTGCAATATTTTCTTTTAATCTAATATCTGAACTTTGGATACCCAAGACATTAGCATTGTGATATACCGCCACCCCGCCCGTGCCAGTCAGATTTGATATCTTAACTTTGCCATTCACCTCCAACTTCTGCCCTGGACTTGTCGTCCCAATGCCGACGTTGCCTTGCTTTATTCGCCAGAAAAATAGAACCGTGGGGCTGTCCGATAATTCCTC
>DCOU01000006.1 GCA_002322525.1 Candidatus Omnitrophica bacterium UBA1562
AGAAAAGGGCAGAGCACAGCAGAATACGCAATCGTGATTGGTTTGGTTATTGCCGCGGCGTTAGGGATGCAGGTTTGGGTTAAACGGAGTATTCAGGGCAAGATTAAGGATGCGACGAGTATTACGAACGATGCAGGAGGAGGAGTAACGATAGGAAGTACCGAACAGTATGAGCCGCTTTACGTGACTACGGAAAATATGGTATCGAAAAGAGATGCTGAAGAAAAACCAACGACTAGCACAGGGGGAGGCATAACCAGGACCGGAGAAGATGTTAGTACTAGAACGGGTACGACCAAAATTTCAGCTGCAGAAAATAAATAATTAGATTTTACTATAGTTTGATGGAGCTTTCTTTAAAGTAGGAGGTAAATATGTCTTGTGTAAGAACAAAAGGGTAAACTACCCTTGAGGTTGTTATGCTGATCGGCGTTGTCGTAGCAGCATTAATTGCTATAGGTGTGTATATGAACAGGGGAATTCAGGGCAAGCTCAGAGAATCAACAGATCAGATTGGCGAGCAATATTCTGCGGGACATACCACTTCAGAATATGTTATCAAAACTGAAATGACCCAAATTGAAAATATGACCCCAGGCGGGGCAGTTACAACAGAAATCACTAGGAACAAGCGGACCAAGACCGGCTCTGAAACGATAGAAGCTCTTGATCAGGAAAAGAAATGAGGCGCGGGCAAACGACCCTAGAGTATGTTTTATTAATTGGAATAGCCGCTGCCGGGCTTATTGCGCTGATAGTCTATGTCAGCCGCGGCCACCAGGGGAATTTGCGCTCTCAGGCTGAACAGTTAAGCACAGAGCAATATGCGTCAGGCAAGACAACCATCCACAACTGGGAGAACAAAACATTAAAGTCTTCAGTTACCTCTGTAAGCTCAACTGAAGTGCAGCATTCTGCGTATCCGATTGGTGAAATAAACAAACCATTACAAGGGGACCCAGACAAGGTGTTACCTCCAGAAAGTGATCCAGATTATGAAGAAGCTTACAAATTAAAATATGGTTTGCTTGGTCAAATCGGAAATGCGTGGGGAGACGTATATGATAAGATAGATTTGTGGGAATTTTCAGCGGCTAGAGAATGTGTAGGTGTAGAAGGTCTGGATGATGGGGCTGCTAAACGGGTTAGAAATGGTGAGTGGCCATGGGTACCACCAACTACTGGGATACAGCATTTAGAGGATAATGATTTAGCCGATGCGTTAGAGGTATTGTATGGTCCTCCGGATAGTAAACCTCCTACAGGATTACTAGCTGACGCTTGGAAATTAAATGGCAGCTGGCATGACCGGGAACCGGATGAGACTATAGGTAGTGGGACAACTAGTAGCGAAACAGGGACGATAAGAACCCATAAACATACATCTGAAACTTTGGGTGATTTATGAGAAAGGCATTTTTTCGCAGAGGACAGAGTTTAGTGGACTTAGCGCTGATTATTGGCGTGGTGGGGCTGGTGTTTATTGGCATGGAGGTTTATATTAAGCGTAGCGTACAGGGCAAAGTAAAAGACCTGACGGATTATATCATATCTGACAAGCAGTTAGGTACGCAGTCAGGCGAGGCTGAGGAAACCCGCAAGAGCACGTTTACTTTACACTCAACTATGAAATCAGATGAGTTTATTGGCGGCGGAAGAAAGTTAACCGGAACCGAAGATTCAACTTCTATTTATATCCCATCCACTCCTTAAGTTAATTAGGAGATATTATTTTTTTAAGGAGCGGATAGAGTTTTAAAAGGGGATGGATAAAATGTTAAGGAAGCAAAAAGCCCAGGCAGTCCTGGAATTAGCTATTCTTGGCTCCTTGATTATCATGGCCTTTGCGATTGTAATTAGTAAAAGTGAAAATTATAATCGCGAACAGTCTTATCTGCAACAAACATTTCGCGCCACCTTGTATAAAGCACAAGAGGCTAATGATACTGCTTCAGTGAGTACAGTTGATTATCGTAGGATGCCTAATGTAACTAACCCTATGGAAATAGGAGAGTTTCAACAATTTAGCAGTGGCAATAGTGTCCTTTGGTCAGATGGTAAGGATTATGCTTCCCAGTCCAAACAATATTTTTTGCATAATAGAAGTAGCTATCAGCCGATTGCATCTGGGGCGAGCGGAGTGATACCAGGTTCTATAAGCGTGAGCGGTTCCGGTTATACTACTAACCTAAAATCCGATAATATTTTTGATAAAAAAGAGAATGGCAATAATATTCGTACCACAAAGGACCTTAATGCCCAGGATACTGTAAGTGGCGGGGCTACTGTGGGTGACCAGCGAGTTGTTACCGGCGGTGATTTGATTACGGGTGGTAGATATGGATTTGATGGTCTAGGTGTGCTTCGTAACAGGGAGATGCGATGATAAGGAAAGGGCAGGCAATACTGGAATTTTCACTGATTTTTATTATTGTCGCCGCCTTAATTCTGGGGTTGCTATCTTTATGGAAATGGTCAAAAGATAATATAGTTTGGCGCCAAAGAGCATTTGAAGGTACCCGGGTAAGAGCAGGGAAGAAAACTTCTCCGGGTAAACCAGAGGTACCTTTTGAGGCTGACTCACCTCCGGAGCCTAATTATCTTAGCAAATAGGAGGAGACACCCCGCGCTAATTGGAATTGCGCGGGTGTTGTGTTGGTACACAAGGAGGTAATTTTGCTTTTTTCCTGGTACGCTAGAAATAGACATTTTAAACAAAAGAGCAATTGGTCAGGGCAAATTTTTCCTATTTTACTCATTTGTCTAGCTGCATTGCTGGTGGCAGTTACGGTCACCATTAGAAGAGGAGAAAATGCTAAAGCCAAGACTCTTGCTTCTAATGCCGCGGATGCCGGGTCTTTGGCTGCTGCTTCTTGCTGGGCCGGCGCTTTTAACCGGTTAATCTATCGGAATTGGGATAAGGATAGTGCAGAAGCGCTTCTTGGCTGGGGGCATACGGGAAATTACATGGGATATGCTACGGGCGCGTTTAATACTTATTACTATTATAAAGCGATGAATTTTTATTATACAGAGATGCGCGATTTTTATAATCAAGTGTATACTGAGGCGAAGAACTATTTGACGGATAAGTACGAAGATAACGCAAGCTACTATTGCACTCAAGCAATAGATTTACTCACCCAGGCGAGAGATGCGGTCGAAAATCAACCCATAGTTTCGTGTGCGTCTGCGTCATGGAGCGATCCTAATAAAACAACAAGCCGTTTTAGTGATGCCGCAAACAATGCTTTAGAATCAGCCCGCTGCATCGGGGCTTTTTATGTTTGCACCGCGTATATGGGTGAGGGGGATCCTCCGGGCTTGAAGAATGGGATTACTTCTTGGTTTAAGGCCTATCAGCTCCAGAATCTCCATGATGCCTTTGATTTTATGGATGAGCAGTATAAAAGAGCCATTCAAACCGGACAATATTATGCTCTGTCCAACAGCGGTTATACCTCTAATCTTACCAATGCGCAGCAAGATGCGTTTGATTTCTGGCTAGGAGGAAAAGAAAAGGGAGTTTTTCCAGGTACAGGCGACAGCCTTTCTTTTACGCCTACAGGCGGTGGGTGTAGTATTACTGCTACTGTGAAATTGCCAAAGATAAAAGAATATGAGATCAAGATGGCCCAATGGAATTATCCAACTAAATATGTCTTTAATGAAGTGACTAACGATTGCGTTCCCATCCCTAAACCTGGTAACCCCCATAATGATGGCATAGCTAACCCTGGAAAATGGAATGAGGATGGGTCGGAGGATCTTTTTACTGTTGATTCCTCTAAACAGCTAAGCGCAGATATGCGAGATGTTGCAGATTATATAGAAACTACTCTTCCAACTTTCGGGTTGGCTGTTGAGACAGCAGCGGGTGATATGGTTGATTGCTGTCAATGTGTGTGTGGTGGAAGTGGCGGCTCTTGCGGCGTTGGTTGTCATTGTCATCCCCCTGCCATCTGTCTCGTACCTCCCTGCCCAAATGTTTGCGATGATCATGATGGTTATCAATGTGACCCGCAAATAGCTTATAATGCCGCTGTAGCTGCGCGGCAAACATATATTGATAAAATACAATGCGTGATTAACTGGTTAACTTCAATTAGAGACTCTTCCGGGCACAATTTGGCGATACCGGCGTTATATAGTTACCATTCGGATATTTTTAATAATCTTTGGCCTGAGCCAACTGGAGACGGTAAACTTCAGAATATTTCAACTTACGAGGAAGCAGCGAATTATTCTGAGGAATATTTTTTTGATGAACATGGTCTACATCCTCTACATCCAGGTATGATGGTGATTAATATTAATAACGTTACGCTTGATACGCTTGATGACGAATCTTGGGAGACCTCTTGCAAAGTAGTATCTAGCTGCGGAGGAACAAGTTTCAGTAAAGCTAGATTCGATGGTTATAATGACGCCGGAAAAGGTGAACTTGTCGGAACATTTAACGACACATATTATCCCGAGATAACAGGAACCCAAGAGTAGTGTTTAAAAAATCATAAAAACACTTTATATTTCTTGTCAGCTTATTTGCTTAAGCGAACGAGTTTTTTCTGGAATTTGCCTGGTGGCGTAGCTGTCTTTTATGAAACAGGAAATAGCATAAAAAAAAGTGGTTTTTTTCTATAAATCTGGTATGTTAGATTATGGCGAGAGCCTGGATAATGAAACGCTGATGCGAGGATAAAATAATGCCTATAAAAAGATTAAGCCCCAAGGCCCAGTCGCTTATCGAATATGTAGCGGTAATTTTGGTGATTATCGCTGTATGTATCGCCGTAGGCCTTTATTACCAGCGTAGCCTGCAGGGTAAATATCGCCAGACAGGAGATGCCTTAGGTGGCGGCGAACAATACACTCCTTGATCCAAAAATTGAGCACCTTAAATCTTTTATCCAGCGAAATCCTTGATCGAACGCTAGTAAGATCAAGGATCTAGAGCACATTGGTTTTTAATCTAGCGCACCTTGCCATATAGGATTGGCAAGTGCGCACTTACTGTGCGAAATACTTGAGCGGCCATGGTCCATCCTTGCCCTCAAGGGCAAGGTTCTTGGCCGTGAAAGTATAATGGAGAATTATGGTTTTTTTTGTTTACCTTCTAATTGGATGTTCGGTTATTTTAATTTCTTTTAGCCTGTTGCCTGTTCTTGTGCAAAAGATACAAGCCTGGCAGCATAAGAAAGAGGCGGTGTTTGCTAAGGAAATGGATAAGATGTTTTATGACAAGAGCCCTAAGAATATCGTGATGCTTTATTTTATCCTCCCCCTGATTTTAGGCCCGGCGGGATATATTCTTTTAAAATCGCGGATTTTTATGGTCTTAGGCGTGCTCATCGGCTTGGCCATCCCGAAGTTTATCTTGAAGACGCGCTATAAGCTTAGGATTCGCAAGTTTAATGACCAGCTTTTGGATGCTATTAATATGCTCTCTAGCTGTTTAAAAGGCGGATTAAGCCTTTTACAGGGATTTGAAGTGTTGGTTGAGGAGATGCCCGCGCCAATGAGCCAGGAATTAGGTTTGGTGGTTAGGGAGAATAAGATGGGCCTACCTTTAGAGGAGAGCCTTGTGCGTTTGAATAAAAGGATGAACATCGAGGAGCTGGGCCTGGTTGTTAATGCGCTTTTGGTTTCCCGCGAAACAGGTGGTGAGCTTACCAAGGTTTTTAGCCGCCTGAGCGTAACTATTAGGGATAACCGCAAGCTAAAGGAAAATATTAAGACCTTTACTTTGCAGGGAAAAATACAGGGGACGATTATGTCTTTTCTGCCTATTGCGTTTGCGGCCTGGGTTCTTTCAGTTAATAAACACCATTTTGATATTATGCTCAACAGTGATCTAGGTAGGATGCTTCTTATTGCAGCAGTACTGCTGCAGGCTGTGGGAATGGTTCTTATTAGGATATTTAGTAGAATCAAAATATAATATGGAAATAGTTATATTCCTTTGTGTTATTGCTTCAATAGGCTTGATTGTTTGGAGTATATATTCCAGACAAAAGAGTATTTTGCATCTGCCTAAGGATGTCGCGAGTATTAAATTCAAAAAGCCAGGATTCGATTTTTTACGGATTCTTCCTACCAGGGCATTTCTGGAGAGTTCTGGGATGTCAGCCAGGATAAAAAAGACTCTGGATACCGCGCATATCAGTATATCCCCTCAGGCATTTTTTAATTTAAAGATAATTATAATAGTCTTATTAGCGGTTCTTATTGTAACGATTGTCGGAAAAGTTGACCCTATTCTAACAATAATTGCTGTTGCTGCCGGTTATATTATCCCGGATTTTTATTTAAAACGCAAAATTGCTAAGCGCAGGTATTTGATTGCCCGCGGGCTTCCGGAAACTGTGGATCTTTTAGGCCTGTGTATTGAAGCAGGGCTTGATTTTGTCAATGCCGTAAAATGGGTGATTGATAAGACTCCCTATACTCCGATGACCGAAGAGCTGGCTTTTGTTCTTGAAGAGATAAAATGGGGCAAACCGCGTATTCAGGCCCTAAAAGATATGTCGCGCAGGCTGAATATACCTGAGATAAGTTCATTTGCGCGGACACTTATTCAGGCAGAGCGTATGGGTACGCCCATAGTTGAGGCATTTACTATACTTTCCGAAGATGCCCGCGCGCAAAGGTTTCGCCGCGGGGAAAGAACTGCCTTGCAGGCGCCAATCAAAATACTCCTGCCACTTATATTCTTCATTATGCCAGTAATTGGCATCATCGTTGGAGGCCCAATCTTGCTTACCTTCATGCAAGGCGGCCTCACCGGCCTTAAATAACCCTAAACCAGGCTCAGTCACTGAGCCAATCGGTAGTGTGTCCCTTGAGTTCCGAATTCGCTAAAAAATTATATTGCAATTTATTAACAAATATGTTAAACTTTTGCTATGAAACTAGAAGAGTTCCTTAAACGAGTGCGGGGCCTGCCGGTAATAGATGCGGAGAACCTCCTTGCCGGCGTCACTAATCCGGCTCCGGTTAAAGTGCAATTGAGCCGCTGGTGTAAATTCGGGAAACTGATTAAGCTCAAGAATAATATTTACCTGTTAGCCGAAAGTTTCCGCAAGATGGATATTTACGAGCCCTACATTGCTTCAGTGCTCAAGAAGCCTTCGTATATCAGCCTCCAGAAGGCATTTGAATACCACGGGCTTATTCCTGAAGGAGTCCCGGTTTATACCTGCGTCACTACTAAGCGGCCGGGAAAGGTTACCACTCTAATCGGCACATTTGACTACCGCCATATCAAAAACGGCCTTTTTTGGGGATACAATTCATTTACGGTGAATAAACAACAGGTGGCATTTATTGCCACTCCCGAGAAGGCCCTCCTTGATTTTTTCTATTTAAAGGGCCTGCAGATTGATGAGGGATATTTGGAAGAAATGCGCCTGCAGAACGTCAGGAAAATTAATATCAGTAGACTAATGGAATACGCCAAAAGATTCCGGAACCCCGGCATTCTAAGGGCTGCCCAAATTATCAAGAAATACGCTGCCAAGCGCAAAAAAGAGGAAAAGCAGTTATGAAAGATTATCTGTTGGAGTTAGTCTCCCGTAAAGAAGGATACAATGCTAAATTGAATGCGATGCGTGAATACTTACAGGCGTATACCTTAAGGGTAATGCATGACGAAGGCGTATTTCGTTCAGTTGCTTTCTTAGGCGGCACAGCCCTTAGATTCCTGCATGGTTTGCCGAGATTTTCCGAAGACCTTGATTTTTCTTTGGCTCAAAAACCACAGGTTAAATTTGAGGTGCTCCTTAAAAAAATTATGTCTGAACTTGCGGCAGCCGGATATGATGTTTCGCTTGGCTATAACGATAAAAAAACAGTAAATTCAGCTTTTGTTAAATTCTCAGGGCTTATGTTTGAAGCGGGGATTTCACCTTTAAAAAGCCAAAAATTTTCTATTAAGATAGAAATTGACAACAATCCGCCGCGGGGAGCCATTCTTGAAACCCAGCTCGTGAACAAATATTTTCCTATTTCGTTTTTATCTTACGATATTAACTCGCTATTTGCCGGAAAACTGCATGCGCTACTAAGCAGAAAATATGCAAAAGGCAGGGACTATTTTGACCTTGGCTGGTATTTATCAAAATGGAAAGGGATAGAACCTAATTTTGCATTGCTTAAAAACGCCCTTGAGCAGACAGGTTGGAGTGGGAGAGTGCCCGATAAAGATAACTGGAGAGAGCTAATTTATAAGGTTGTTGAGCATGTGGATTGGAAGAAAGTTAAGCAGGATGTTGAGCAGTTCCTTGAAAATCCCTTAGATTTGCATATTTTTACTCAAGAGAACGTAATGCGACTTCTAAAATTGGAAGTATTTTAGGCGCATTTTCAATTCATTTTGTTTGACTGATGGTTTTATTTCATATACAATATTAACAAATGAAGAAAGTTTGGATAAAAAAATCTTTTTCATTTAGAGAAGCAGATAATTTCGATAGGAGTTATTATCGTAAAATGTCGCCACAAGAAAGATTGGAAATTATGCAGTTTTTAAGGGAAGTTTATTATAAATTAAGGGGTAATCTGAAGAATGAGAGCGGAAAAGGACTTCGAAGAGTTATTAGGGTTATTCCACAAAAATAAGGTAAAATATTGCATCGTCGGCGCCTATGCGTTAGCTTTGTATGTTAAACCCAGATACACAAAAGATTTAGATATCCTGGTTGAGCCGACTACAGAAAATGCTCACAGAATTATTAAATCCCTGGCAGATTTTGGTTTCAAAAAGACAGACCTGAAGGAAGGAGATTTTAGCCGGGAAGGCAGGGTTATACAGTTGGGGTATGAGCCGGTGAGGGTGGATATCGTGACCTCAATTGATGGTTGTAACTTCCGGGAAGTTTGGAAGAATAAGAAAGCCTCGCGCCTTGGCAAACAAAAAGTTTTTTTTATCGGGAGAAAAGAGCTAATAAAGAATAAAAGGGCATCGGGGCGCGTTCAGGACAAAGAGGATTTAAGGGCTCTGGGTATATGAGCCTGTTCCTAAAGATCATCCTTGGAGAAATTTTCGGCTTCCGGGTTCACCCAGGTTTGAAGCAAGAGAAGAAGTTTTGGCAGGCGCTCTTTAAAAACAAAAAAATAGGACATTTCTATTTTGGTAACAATAGGACATTTCTATTTTAGCTTGACACAGGCCAGATTTTTCTTGACAAATCAGAATCTCTGTGT
>DCOU01000111.1:0-707 GCA_002322525.1 Candidatus Omnitrophica bacterium UBA1562
GCACTTTTGTGACGCCCTATAAATAAAAAGAAGGTGCGGGGTGAAGATAAAAATTTATTACCACCATACTGATTGCGGACAAGTTGTCTATTATGCCAAATATCTGGAATTCCTGGAGGAAGCGCGCACTGAATTTTTCGAAGGCAAAGGTATTTCGATCAAGGAACTGGCAAAGCAGGGCGTATCGTTTGTGGTGGCTCGGCAAGAAATTGATTATAAATCACCGGCTTTTTATGCTGATATCCTTTCTATAGATACCCGCGTTACCGAAGTTGGGTGGGTTAAGCTTGACTTTACATACGAAATGAAAAATCAAAATAACCAGATCGTCTGTACCGCCAGAACAGTTATGGTTTGCGTGAATGGTAATTTTAAGCCTCAAACCATTCCTGAAGAAATTCGGGATAAATTAGTTTTGCAAAAATTATGAACCCCGCCCTTCCTAAAGCAAGGGTGGGGGGGATAGAGATTAGAAAGGAAGAGCGGGGTGAAGTTCACAAGGGGGATGCCATGAAAAAAGAGCTTATTGTGGTGGGAGATAGAGTTTTAATTTCACCTGATGAGGGCGAGGACCGCACTGACACAGGTTTATATCTGCCGCAGGGAGTAAAGGAAAAAGACAAGGTGCAAAGCGGCACTATCGTTAAAGCCGGACCAGGCTATCCTGTTCCGGATCCTGCAGCACTGGAAATAGAACCCTGGCAGAC
>DCOU01000111.1:856-4824 GCA_002322525.1 Candidatus Omnitrophica bacterium UBA1562
TTAAGAAATGCCGGCGTTGAGATAGAGTTCGAGAAGAAGAAATATATTATTGTGCCGCATTCTGCGATTCTGGTGCTGCTTAGAGATGAATAGGCCTCTCAGATCTTTTGTATTTTTTAGCGGCAGCGGATGCCTATTGCCTGCGCTGATAATTTTCAATTTCTTTTTCGGTTGGGTTTTCCTAAGGCCTTTATATTGGCTGATTGCTGAAGCAGCATTGATATTGTTTTTTATAATCAATACCCATATTATCACGCGAAAGATATTTTCTACTTCTTCTTCGAAACGAGATGATGCAATAGATGTTGAAGGAAAAGTTATAGAAGGAGAAAGCCAGGAAAAAAATTTGACCATAAAATAGTTTGACTAATGAGTAATTTAATGATATTTTGTTTACAGTTTTTTTAACCGAGGAGTTAAAAAGATGACAGGAATCGATCTTTTGTGGTTGGCGCCCGTAGGTTCTATAATGGCTCTTACATTTGCGTGGTATCTTGCCGCCTCTATCTTAAAAAAAGATGAAGGCAATGAAAAAATGCGCGAGATTGCCCAGGCAGTAAGAGAGGGCGCAAGGGCGTACCTGAAGAGACAATATATGGGTGTATCTATATTCTTTTTAGTTGTATTTTGTATTCTTCTGATTTTAGCCCTGAATAAATATCTGGTTATCTTTGTACCTTTCGCATTTCTCACTGGCGGTTTCTTTTCGGGTTTATCCGGTTTTATTGGTATGAGTATCGCTACTCGGTCTTCAGCCCGCACCGCAAATGCGGCAATGAAAAGTTTGAATTCCGGGCTGCGGGTAGCATTCTCAAGCGGCGCAGTGATGGGTATGGTGGTTGTGGGATTAGGGCTTTTGGATTTATCTATCTGGTATTTTTTTCTCAATGCTTATTATGGAAGCTACAGCGTTCCTGCGTGGTTACCCCAATGGTTGTATTCTTGTCTTAGATGGCTTTTTCAAGCACATCCTCTGCCCATAGGAACAGATAAGATTACTGCTATTACTTCTACCATGCTTTGTTTTGGTATGGGCGCGAGTTCCCAGGCTTTGTTTGCGCGCGTAGGCGGCGGTATTTTTACTAAAGCAGCGGATGTGGGTGCTGACCTGGTAGGTAAGGTCGAGGCAGGAATACCCGAGGATGACCCGCGTAACCCCGCAGTTATTGCGGATAATGTCGGTGATAATGTCGGCGATGTGGCAGGAATGGGCGCTGACCTTTATGAGTCTTATGTGGGTTCAATTGTGGCTACTTCAGCATTAGGCGTAGCCGCAGGTTTAGGCGTGGCAGGTGTAACCGTGCCTATGGTTATGGCAGCAGTGGGCGTTGTCTCTTCGATTATCGGCACATTTTTCGTAAAGAGCAGAGAAGAAGCAAGTCAAAGAGTTTTGTTGGCTGCCTTAAGAAAAGGCGTATTTGCCAGTTCCTTATTAGTAGCAATAATATCTTATTTTCTTGTAAAGTTCACTTTGGGGGCGCAGCATTTAGGAGTTTACTGGTCGGTTCTGTCGGGATTGGTTGCAGGCGTCTTGATAGGTTTGTCTACAGAGTATTTTACTTCAAGTCATTTTCAACCCACGCGCTCAGTCGCGGATAGCGCTTTAACCGGGCCGGCAACTGTAATTATCGGTGGCCTTGCCGTGGGTATGATGTCAACAGTGATACCGGTTATTGTAGTAGGGATTGCTATACTGTTAAGTTATTTCCTGTCAGGCGGTGCTGCTAATTTTAATGCCGGCCTTTACGGAATAGGAATTTCCGCAGTAGGTATGCTTTCTACTCTAGGTATAACTTTGGCTACGGATGCCTATGGGCCGGTGGCTGATAATGCAGGCGGGAATGCCCAGATGGCAAATTTGGATCCCGAAGTAAGAAAAAGAACGGACGCTTTAGACGCGCTGGGTAACACTACTGCTGCTACTGGCAAAGGTTTTGCTATCGGTTCAGCTGCCTTAACAGCTTTGGCATTGATTGCTGCTTATCGCGACCAGGTGTCTTTATATGGTAAAGAGCTTAGCTTGAATCTAATGAATCCCAATCTCTTGGTAGGATTATTTATTGGCGGTATGCTACCGTTTGTATTTTGCTCTATGACTATGAGTGCAGTAGGCAGGGCAGCGGGTAAGATTGTAATGGAGGTACGCAGGCAATTTAAGGAGATAGCCGGCCTTATGATTGGTGAAGCCAAGCCGGATTACGCACGCTGTGTTATTATTGCTACTACTGCCGCACAAAAGGAAATGATTATACCTTCGCTTATGGCGATAATTGCACCTATTGCCGTTGGGCTCTTGATAGGTATTGAAGCTGTGGCAGGGCTTTTAACCGGTGCAACTGTATCGGGTTTTGTTCTGGCAGTAATGATGGCGAATTCCGGCGGTGCCTGGGATAATGCCAAAAAATATATTGAAGAAGGCCATTATGGCGGTAAAGGTTCTCTTGCGCATAAGGCAGGAGTTGTTGGCGATACCGTTGGAGACCCTTTTAAGGATACATCCGGCCCCAGCCTTAATATTCTCATTAAACTTATGTCCATGGTTTCTATCGTCTTTGCCTCTTTTATCATCTCTCACACCCTCTTCAAATAACCTCAGGGACAGGTCCCCCTCCAATCGAGGACCGTTTCTTCGGCCAATCGGAGATGTGTCCCCCCGGGGTAATTCTTCCAAAGTATACTTGGTCAAAGATTCGGTAGCATATTCAAAAGGTTTGATCTTATATTTAATGTTCTATATTTCCAGCTGCTCCACATATAATCAAGGGGCGATGAGACTAGATTTGCTCTTACGGGATTATATTCAATATAATTTAAGCAATCAATAAGATATCTATCTTTTTGGATAACCATATTTTTAAATCTCCCTTGCCAAAGATGCCCGACCTTCCCATATTTTTTATTGAACCAAAGTGCGTAAGTCAACGATACGCCTTGCATAATTTTAGCTAAATCATTTTCATTTTTAACTTCAACAATTAAATGGATATGGTTAGGCATTAGACAATAGGCGTATAGCTTGAAGACATATTTTCTTTTATAATGGAGCAGGATTTCCAGATATTTTTCAAAGTCAGCGCCTTCTAAGAAGATATTTTGTTTTTGATTTCCGCGTTGAATAATATGATAACACGCATTTGGTATAAGTAATCTTGTTCTTCTAGGCATATTAATCACCTCCACATATAATAGACGGAATTGAAACCATTTTCTCACATAAAAAATCCTCCTATGGGGGACACTTCTCCGATTAAGTTAAGAAACGGTCCTTGTTTGGAGAGAGAAGTGTCCCTAAAAAGATTGTTTATAATTTCCAGAGTTAATGATATAATGCATCCATTATGGATGATCTGGAGTTTGTCCGCAGGTGTGTTAAAGGGGACAGACGGGCTTGGAATGAATTCGTAGAAAAATATTCCTCTTTAATATATAACTATATCCATAGCGTCTTAAAGATAAAAGGCCATACCTTCACGCAGGAAAATATCCACGATCTCTTCCAGGAAATCTTTCTTTCCTTAGTTAAAGATAATTTTAAAAAATTAAGCAGTTTCAAGGCCCTAAATGGCTGCAGCCTCGCCAGCTGGTTAAGGCAGGTGACGATTAATTTTACCATAGATTATATCCGTAAACTTAAGCCCGGCGTATCTATTGACGAGGAAACCGATGATGGCTTTAATCTGGCAGATTTACTCTTTTCTAATTCTCCATCGGCTGCTGATACGCTTAGCCAGGAAGAAAGGCTTGCGCATTTAAAGGATTGTATTGATAAATTAGCTCTTGACGATAAATATTTCTTAGAGTTACATCTTAATAGAGGATTGGGATTAGAGGAATTAAAAGATTATTTTAAGCTTTCGCGTGGGGCAACGGATATGCGCAAGTTCCGGATTGTTGAGCGGTTAAGAGAATGTTTTAAGAGCAAGGGTTTTATTTTATCTACACGGCTTTGTTAAAAATGCATTTTTCCT
>DCOU01000102.1 GCA_002322525.1 Candidatus Omnitrophica bacterium UBA1562
GTCGAAATCGCTGATTGACTCCGCTTTTCTTAATATCTCAATAAACCTTCCTATAGCTTTAAAAACTTTCTCATCAGCTTTTGCAAATGAATCAAGGCCGTCTTCATAAACTCTCTTCTGGATAGCATCTATATCTAGTTCCCCTAATCCTTGTAATATAGCATAACACCCTTTATAATCTGGTTTTACAACATTTCCGTCAAAAGGCGCCTTTTCTGCCATTGCATCAACTACATCTGGCGGAGCAGTATTCACAGTCCCCCATAAACGCAATGGGCCTGCATAGAGCGGATTTGCAGTGTATTTGCCGCCTTCCTTTACGCCTGTTGAACCCCAATATATCTGCTGAATAGGAACATTGTGCTGTCTTGCAAAAGTATTCCACTCTTCATCCTCCCTGAATTCTGCTTCAAATATTTTATAAACCACACCTACTGCATAAGCAAGGCCTGCTTTTGTTTTTAATCCTGAACCAGCCGGAAGTATTGGGTCTATTTCCCTATCCGTGCGGCTCACAAAATCAGACGCGACTGACACAGCAAAAGGCGACTCTCCGGCATTGCCGCGAGTTTCTCTATTCTGTATATATCCCCTGACGCCTGCTTTATACGCATCCGCGCATTCTTTATACTGTTCTTTTGTAGCTATCAGGGTAAAATTGATATTTATGCCCAATACAATAGCTCTTTTACCTGCTTCTGCGCCCACATGAGTCGCAGGCACCTTTATGAAAAAGTTATGGAGGCCTCCGGATTTTTTCTCAATGAGCGTATCCAGCCTGACTAATTCAGCTATCGCTGTCTGGACTTGGCTCTCAAACCCTGCAGGATCATTTTCCGCTGTTATATCAGGATCAGAGGTAAACTTTGGCCTGAATTCATAACTTACATAACCATTCAGATAGCCTGTCTCTTTATTTACGCTCTCAAATATCCTCATCGCAGGCACAACAAGATGTTCTATAAAAAGTGTGTCATAAATCTCCTGATCTGTCATGCCAGCTTTAACCATTACTTCTATCAAAGGCACCCACTTTCTTGTCTTATTAACCATGATATCCCAGACATCTGCGTTGGAACTGGGATTTGTGGTAGCATTGCAAACTACCCTGCTTCTAACCTGCACTTCTAATTGCCCGGATGTTATCATATCAGGAGTGATAAAATCTTTTGATATAACATGGCCTTGTTTTGCAAGGGAGGCAAATGTTAGCTTAACTGCTGTTGCTTTATTTCTTTTTCTATACTCTATCACTACCGGCTCCGTAATGTCGCTATTCGGATACTTAATCCCTGTTGTCATGCCAATGCCACTTTCTTCTACCCAATCAAGAATTATACCACCTACCGAAATATATCTATCATGCAAAGGCTTTGAATCATAAGTTTCACCTTCCATTAAAGGCGTTTCAAATGAACATACGAATGTCGGGTCATTTGATGATGCCCTGAATACAAATCTGCCTGCAAACTTTCCGTCTTGCTCAAATACAATATCACCAAATCTATATAATCCGCCCTCATCTGGCGGATCTTGATATGTATTAAACTCTTTTACCTTTAAATTACCTGCAGGAGTAACATATGTTTTACCAACAATAAATTCTTGTTGCAATCTTTGAATGGCGGTATCTTTGCCTAAGGCTATTATTGCCTGTGGAGGATTTGTAGGTTTTTCAGCCTTATAAACCCAACCTGTACTGTTTCTAGGGTCAAAAGAAAGCTGCGCCAAGAGCTTAGGATGAAATAACGGCTGGAACCTAGCTGACTGTAAATAAGGTATAGTGTTTTCTTGATAAGTTTCCAGAAATGGGCTCAAAGACTGAGTTTTACCATCTTTATATTTTGCCTCTTTTACCATTGTAGCAAATAATACTGCCACAGCTATAGGATTTTCAAATTCTCCTGTTGCATCCAGCCAGCAATGGCCTGAACGTTCACCATAAATAGGAACAACATATCCCTGAGGTAATAATTTCCGCCTTAATGCCTTTAAAAATACATAACCAGCATCTGTCTGGAATGCTTTAATGCCTAATTTTGAAGCCATATCATTTACAGCAAATGTCCCAAGTACATCCCGGATCACTCCCACTTCTTTGCCAATAACCTTTGGATCATAGCCGCATCTTTCAATCATATATGGCAACATAGCAACTATTAGATTGTCCGGAGCCAGCGTTTGGAATTTAACTTCTTGCGTAGCTTGAGATCTTTCAGGAACAACAATAGCCCCCCTATCACCATCCAGATCAAATGCTATACCAAAATCAGCATTTTTTATAATTATCGTCTCTCTTAATTTAGCTAGATTTGAATCCTTAGAAGGATCAGCATTATGTTCGCCTTCTACTTCCTGAATATCGCCGTTTATTAGAATCACTTCTGCGCCTAATTCTTTAAATGCATCAGCTGCTAATTTTCCACTTGGCGTATGAGCGCCCTCCACAACTACTTTCATACCTTTTAAAGATTGCGTGGGCCCAACCTTACCTTCCCACTCAGTCAAAACATCTACTGGGGACGCAGAATCCGCTATGTTCCTTGCTAAATCATAAAGGGAAGATCCTGAAACAGGAACCCTACCTATAAGAGAACACATTCTTACGCAGTTTGCGTCAATATTACTGGGCGTAAACTCGCCTTTTTTCGAACTTTTCATTTTTTCCACTTTATCGGGATTTTCTATAAGACCTTTAATAGCATCTTTTGATGTCTGCATTATCTCTTTAGTGCTTAAGCTCTGCAATGTACCGCTATCATCTAACATCGCTACTTTAAATCCTCTCACAATCACATTTTTAGGACGAGATACATGGCTTGCGGTAATAAAAATGCTCATAAGAGGTTTATGTTCCTGCGCTGCCCAAGAATAAGATGTTACTGCGTTCGGACCATCCGCTGCCACATAAACAACATCGAGCCCTGCATATCTTAACGCAGCTACTAATGCCTCCACTAACTCTGGTTCTATTTTTCTGGCGTCGCGCGCGATTAAAACTTTACGATTAGTAATGCCATTAGCTTTCGCTTTTTCCAAAGCCATATT
Source organism: Candidatus Omnitrophica bacterium UBA1562 (assembly GCA_002322525.1). GTDB lineage: Bacteria > Omnitrophota > Gorgyraeia > Gygaellales > Profunditerraquicolaceae > UBA1562. The sequence goes on from DCOU01000102.1 coordinate 3,049, forward strand.
TGCCCATACAAGGCCAAGACGAAATACCATTTCTGGCTTTATGGCTTGCCCCGTAGACCTATAATCATAATCCCTGAACATATCATTATTTAAATCAGTTATTAAAACCCCTATGCCAGCCCATCTATTCCACTGGGCAAAAGAATCCGTTGGTCTTTTATTTAAAAATATCTCAACTAAAGGTAAATCTTGTTCGCTAAAATAATGACCTTCTTCCTGTAAAGCCTTAAGAAAAGCTTCGGGCGTCTTATCACCTTTTAATCCAGCTAAAACCTCTTCGGGAGAACGGACAGGAGATTCATCCCTGTAACCCAAAAATTTTGCAAGAGCCAGGCCA
>DCOU01000108.1:0-8584 GCA_002322525.1 Candidatus Omnitrophica bacterium UBA1562
TTCATCTTCCCACTAACAAATTAATGTTTCGTGTTTATGATTATACTAATGCCACCCGTCTTTTAGGAAAGGATTTTACTACTAAACCAACACCGCCAAGGCCTCCTAAACCACCGGGTCCACCAGAAAAGATAATCCGCGTAGAAGGCTTTGATGTCCACGTTAATCCTGCAGGAACCTATATTGTTGTAGAAAAAGAGGGAAGGCCAACAATGGTTACTGTTGAAGAATATAAACAGATGTTTGCGCAAAAGCTAGTTGAAGAAGTAAAAACATTTGAAGATTTGCGTCGTCAATGGCTAAGTCCGAGTGACAGAGAAAACTTGATTCTGTTGCTTCCTAATGACGGCCAAGGCGCAAGGCTTCTTCAAGATTTATTAAAACTTAAAGAATGCGACCTTTATGATGTTTTAGCAGAAGTTGGTTTTGGAATAGCGCCTAAAACCAGAAAGGAAAGAGTTGAGGCGCTTCGCTATAAACACGAAAGTTGGTTTAAAGGTTTGCCAAAAGATGCAGCGGGCACCTTACTTGCTCTTGCAATGCAATTCGAGCGAGGAGGAACTGAAGAATTAGAAAATCCTCAAGTTTTTAATTCACCAGATGTTATAAGAGCAGGCGGCCTTAAAGCCTTGAAGATTTTAGGTGAGCCCAAAGATATTATTAATCAGACCAAAAAGAGGTTGTTTGCAGCATGAGCGAGAAATATTCACTACCAACCGGCTGGCGATGGGTGAAGTTGGGGGAGGTGTGTGAGGTAGTTAGTAAGGGAACGACCCCCACAACATATGGCTATACTTTTGTAAACTCAGGAATACCTTTTTTAAGAGCCGAAGATATCATAGGTGGTCCTGTTGATTTTTCTTCAGTAGCTTACCATATTACAGAAGAAACGCATGAATTCTTAGATAGGTCTAAACTTCGTGCGGGTGATTTCTTAATAACTATTGCTGGTACTCTAGGTAGAGTAGGATACATGCCAGAGGGAGCTCCAGAAGTAAACTGTAATCAAGCTGTTGCTTTTGCAAGAGTCGATTCAGCAAAAGCAGATGTTAAATTTCTGTGTTATTTTTTACAGATTCCAGAAGTTCTGTCTCCTTTTGTAGAACTGAAAGTTGGTGGTACTATTCAAAATCTTAACTTACAACAAGTTCGCTCTATCGAGATTCCTCTTCCTCCTTTAGCTGAGCAGAAACTTATTATTGCAAAAATCCAAGAACTAATGCAGGAAGTTGAGGTAGCCAGAAGCGCTTGCGAAAAGCAGCTTGAAGCCACCAATGCCCTGCCTTCCGCCTATCTACGCGAAGTTTTTGAAAGTGAAGAGGCAAAGAAGTGGGAGAGGAAGAGGTTGGGGGACGCTTTGGAAGTTATTGAAAGTGGCAGTCGTCCAAAAGGCGGTGTTAATGAAATAAAAGCAGGCATTCCATCTGTGGGAGCAGAACATCTAAATTCGTTTTCAGGGTTTAATTTTGAAAATATTCGCTATATTCCTAAAGAATTTTATCAAAGCATGAAAAGAGGTAAAATTAAAAAAAGAGATATATTGGTAGTAAAAGACGGTGCTACAACTGGAAAGGTTTCTTTTGTAATCTACAATTTTCCTTTTGAAGAATCAGCAGTAAACGAACACGTTTTTATTTTACGAGCCAAAGAATTTTTAGATCAAGAATTTCTTTTTTGGTTTTTATATTCACCTCTAGGTCAAACGCAGATTCAACAAGAATTTCACGGAGCTGCTCAAGGTGGAATAAATCAACAATTCGTAAATGGCGTATATATTTCAATTCCTGCGCTTGATATTCAAAAGTGCATCATCGCTGAACTCAAAGAAAAAATGCCTGAAGCTGAGCAACTTCAGGCTTCTATTGAAAAACAATTAGAGACCATTAACGCCTTACCTCAATCGATCTTACGCAAGGCGTTTAGGGGAGAGCTGTAAATAAATGTTGTTTATATGTACACATAATTAGTATAAATATGTAAGCTAATACTTGACAAATTTGGAATTTATGCTATACTTTTTAATGTGATGAAGATATACGACAGAAGGTTAACGCCTGTTTTGTTGCAAGAGATAAAACTCCCGCGCATTGTAGTTTTGACGGGGATGCGTCAGGTAGGCAAAACTACTCTTATGCGCCAGATTTATAATGTACTGGATACCAAGCATAAGGTATTTTTAGACTTAGAGAATCCCCTTCATCAAAGGTTATTCGAGGAAGAGAATTTTGATAATATATTGGCTAACCTGGAGAAAATCGGGTTTTCTATAGGCAAAAAATCCTTTATTTTCTTAGACGAAGTTCAATTAGCCCCTAAGATAGTAAAAGCCATAAAGTATCTTTATGATCACTACAGGATTAAATTCTTTCTTACCGGCTCAAGCAGTTTTTACTTAAAGAATCTTTTCCCGGAATCCCTGGCAGGAAGAAAAGTATTATACGAGCTCTTTCCTTTAGATTTTGAAGAATTTTTAATATTTAAGGGAAAACAAAGAAAAGTCCATGTTAAATTTCTTCTAAAAACAAAAAACAAAAATAAGATTTCTTATCAGCTTTATAGCAAGCTACTGGAGGAATATTTAGAATATGGAGGATTTCCTGCGGTTGTTCTTACTTCGGATAGCCAGTACAAAAAACAGGTCTTAGGGGATATCTTTACCTCTTATTTTGAAAAAGATGTGCGCGCCTTAGCTGATTTTAAAGAACTTAGTAAGCTGCGAGATTTGATTTTATTACTTACTAGTCGCGTAGGCTCAAAGATTGAGATAAGTAAAATTGCTTCTGAAATTGGCATCTCACGTGAGACCGTATATTCATATTTGAATTTTTTGGAAAAAACATATTTTGTATTTTTAATTAGCCCTTTTAGCCGAAATAGAGACACAGAGGTGCGAGGAGCTAAGAAACTATATCTTTGCGATGTTGGTCTTCTGAATTATTTAGGAAAGGTTTCCGCAGGCAGTATTTTTGAGAATTTTGTATTTAATAATCTAAGAAAGTATGGTGTTGTAAATTACTACCAGCGCTACAAAGGTTCAGAGATTGATTTTATCATCGATGGAAAGTTTGCCTTTGAAGCAAAGATAAAAACTTCTGAATTTGATATAAAGCGCCTAAAAAAAATTGCTAACACTTTGAAGTTGAAAGGATATTATATTATTACGCAGGATTACTATGATTTTTCTCGGGTAATTTTGGCTCAGGATTTATAATATGAAATTTAACTCCCGCAAACTCACTACTCCCCAATCCCTAAATTCCTTTATTAAAAGCATCTGTGATATTATGAGGAGGTCGGGCCGGGCAGGGGCGTTGCAGTATGTGCCGGAACTTACTTGGATGCTTTTTTTGCGGATTCTTGATGAGAAGGAAGATAAAGAGCAAGAGCATTCCAAGGCCTTGGGAGTTTCTTTTATACCTTCCTTGAAAGAGCCTTTTCGCTGGCAGGATTGGGCTTCACCAGAGGGTAAAAAGAGAAAAGAGCTTCAGCAGGGGACACTGGGTGGATTTATGTCATTTGTCAATGGCGAGCTTATTCCTCATTTAAGAGAATTAAAGAAAAAAGCTGGTTCTACATCTCGTCAAAAGGTTATTAGCGAGGTATTTTCTTCAGTGGAGAAAACTGGCATTGATACTGAGCGAAATCTCTTGGATATTTTAGATAAGATTAATCAACTTTCTATTGAGCAGGTTGATGATACCCATATGTTTACTTTATCTCAAGTCTATGAAGGGTTACTCTTAAATATGGGCGCCAAGAATAATGACGGAGGCCAGTTTTTTACCCCGCGTGAAGTAATTCGCATAATGGTTAAGGTAATTAACCCTAAGGTTGGTGAGAGCGTTTATGACCCTTGTTGTGGAACCGGCGGATTTTTGGCGCAGAGTTATGTGCAGATGCGGGAAAAGGTTAAGACCGCGGATGATATTGAAGTTATTAAAACCAGGACTTTTTATGGCAGAGAAAAGGAAGATTTGGCTTACCCAATTGCATTGGCGAATTTGGTTTTGCATGAGATTGATGAGCCGCATATTTGGCACGGAAATACCTTAACTGGCTTAGAGATTTATGGCGGGTTATTCCAAGGCGCTCCTGATTTATTTGATGTGGTTTTAACTAATCCTCCTTTTGGCGGCAAAGAAGGAAAAGACGCTCGGACTCACTTTGCTTATAAAACCAGCTCCACTCAGGTTTTATTTTTACAACACGTTATAGATAGTCTTAAAGATGGAGGAAGATGCGGAATTGTCATTGACGAAGGGGTTTTGTTTCGGACTAATGAAGCCGCTTTTTTGCAAACCAAACGCAAGTTGCTTAATGAGTGCAATGTTTATTGCATTGTTAGTTTACCCCCAAAAGTTTTTTTAAATGCTGGAGCTGCCAGCAAAACCAATCTTTTATTTTTTACTAAGGGCGAGCCCACTAAAGAAATCTGGTATTATGATTTATCTGATATTAATATTACCAAGAAGCAGCCTTTAACTGTTCAGCAATTTGATGAATTTTTCAAGCTGCTGCCTAATCGAAAGGATAGCGAACGATCTTGGAGGGTGTCGATAGAAGACATCCAAGCTAAAAACTACGATATAAAAGCAGTTAATCCAAATAGAAAGGTTGTTCAAGATACTCGAACCCCAGAAGAACTAATTACCATTATCGAATCACAGAGTGCTGAAATTGCAAAGGCATTAGATAAATTAAGAAGCTTTGGGGCGGGATAGTGACATTTAAAGATGGAAGTTGCAGGTATAACGATTCTAAAGAGCTATGGTGGCGCTATTTCAGAAAGCCAAGCCCCGTATTGGAAAATTTTATCATTTAAATAAGAAAAGGGCGGCTACGCTATCGGTGTGAATAAAAAAGGGGGTGGTTGTAATTTTGTGGCGGCCGCTTCTAATACTTTGCGCTTTGCGCAAAGTATTTCGCTAAACTAAAGCTTAAGGTGCTCATCCTGCCTCGCAAGCTCGGTAGGATTTTGTTAGATAAAAACTTAAGGTGCTCAATTTTTGATGGTACAGGAAAGTATAAGACTCTTCCTTTAAAGGTTTAGGAAGGTCTATCCCTTCTGGATAAAACACTTTCCTATACCACTNNACCTTTGTTAAATTCATTTTTTATGGTACAGGAAAGTATAAGACCCTTCCTTTAAAGGTTTAGGAAGGTCTATCCCTTCTGGATAAAACACTTTCCTATACCACTGCGAAAATCGCCTAAAGTTATCGCCGAAGGCGATTTTCTTGAAAATAGAAACGTGCCGAATTTATTTCTGTCGTGGAGAAATATATGCCTGGTGGAAAACAATCGAAAGGCAAATGCGCTTATTGCGGGCAAGAAATCGCTAAGAACGCGGTAGCTAAACATCTAACGGCTTGCGCGCAGCGCCAAGAAATTATTACAAAAACTGAGGGTAAACAGAGCGAAACGAAAACGCTTTATCACCTTCGCATACAGGCTGCTGGCTCAAATCAATTCTGGTTAGATTTGGAAATGTGCGGTTCAGCTACCCTGAAGGATTTGGATAGTTATTTGCGAGCTATCTGGCTTGAGTGTTGTGGGCATTTGAGTAGATTTTCGGCTGGGGGATGGCAAGGCAAAGAGATATCCAAGAGCCGGCGCGCCGATGAAATTTTTGAGCCGGGTGTGGAATTGACGCATATTTATGATTTTGGAACATCATCGTTTACGCTTATTAAGATGATAGGCGAACGAAAAGGGAAGCCAACTACTTCTCACCCAATTGCCCTTATGGCGCGCAATTTGATGCCGGAATACGAATGTATAGAGTGCAAACAACCAGCTGGTTGGCTGTGTATGGAGTGTTTGACTGAAGAAGATATATGGGGCGTCTTGTGTGATGAACATGCAAAGATGCACCCCCATGACAATTATGGTGAACCGGTAAGGTTGGTTAACTCACCACGTTTAGGCCTGTGTGGTTACGCAGGGCCGGCAGAGCCGCCGTATTAAAACGTACAGGCGCTTTGCATAACTTTTAATTCTTATGAATTTAACATTTAAAGAAAAGGTTATTAGCATCTTAGGAAGCGATGGGGTGATATCGCGCGCATTGGAAAATTATGAATTAAGGCCACAGCAACTTAAAATGGCTGAAGGCATTTGCGAATCCATTGAGAGCGAAAAACATCTAATAGTAGAAGCCGGTACAGGCGTAGGAAAAAGCCTGGCATATTTAGTGCCTTTCATAATTTATGCTACTGAAAACAACAAGAGAGTTATAGTTTCCACCAATACTAAGACTCTTCAACAGCAACTATATGAAAAAGATTTGCCATTCTTAAAGCATTCACTGGGCATAGAGTTTGACTATGCGCTATGTTTAGGTACTGAAAACTATCTGTGCATAAGGCGCCTTCATAGCGAATTCACCCCGTTAGAGACTATGAGGCAACAGGTAGGCTTGACGGGGTCTCTAACGGGGTTTACCCATGATTTATTTGATACAGAGGCACAACGTACTGATGCAAAAAGAATAATTGACTGGTCTGCAAAAACCAATAGTGGTGTTAAATCTGATTTAGGCTTTATTCCGCCAGATGAAGTTTGGGATAATATTTGTAGAGAATCCGATTTATGTTTAGGGAACAAATGCATGCACAAAAATATTTGTTTTTATAAAAATGCTAAAAAGCATGAAAGAAACTCACATATACTTATAACAAATCATGCATTGTTTTTTACCAATTTAGCTTCCGGTGGTTTAGTTCTTCCGGAATTTCACGCGGTGGTATTTGATGAAGGTCAAACATTGGAAGACGTAGCAACAAGCTATCTAGGATGTGAAGTGAGTAACACTAAGATAAAATATTTATTTGATTCTATATACAATCCAAAAACAGAAAAAGGGATATTATTTAAATTTAAGAATCAAAAAGACAAAGTTAATGCTACTAGAAAATATCTGGAAGAATCAAGAATAGCCTCGACACAATTTTTTGAAGAAATCAGTAAAAAGTTTGGCACTAAGACTGAAGTTAAGCGGATAAGGACCAAAAATATTATTTTTAATTTTTTAGAGGAACCACTAAGCAGTCTCGCTGATTCTATGAAAAATCTTTTGGAGGATGTTAAGAGCGAAGAAGAGGAAGTTTTGGTAAAGGCATATGTAAAAAAATGCATATCGTTAAAGGATAGTTTATCATTTATTCTTACTCTTGCAGATGATAATTATGTTTATTGGGTTGAGGTATTTGAAAAAAGAGGAAGCGTAAAGTATTCACTTTTCGCCGCTCCTATACAAATCGCTGAAGAATTAAATAAACAACTTTTTTGTAAGATAAAGCCAATTATACTTACGTCAGCTACTTTATCTACGAATAATAATTTTGATTTTATAAGAAGCCGGCTCGGGATAAAAGAATGCGGGGAGCTTTTGCTTGGCTCACCGTTCAATTATAAAGAAAATGTTTTACTTTATCTAGGGAAGAAAGTGGCGGATCCCAGCGATGACTTTGAGAAATTTCAGAAACAAGTGCTGTCTCATATCAGGGAGTTAATTGACATTATGCAGGGAAGGACATTTATATTATTTACTAGCTATAAGATGTTGAAAACTATATATGATGAGTTAAAATTGAATTATAAAAGTATTAATTTATTAAAACAAGGGGATCAGCCGCGATATGAGTTGCTTGGTAACTTTAAGCGTAATATGAATTCAGTTTTATTAGGAACCAATAGTTTCTGGCAGGGCGTAGACGTTCCGGGTAAAGCGTTGGAATGTGTAGTAATTACAAAATTACCTTTTTCTGTTCCTGATGATCCTATACATGAGGCGAGGATGGAGCTCATAGAATCTCGAAATGGTAATCCATTTCTAGAGTATCAAGTTCCGCAAGCAATAATGATGTTTAAGCAAGGTTTTGGCAGATTAATTCGAACTAAATCAGACATGGGTATAGTAGCAGTTTTAGATCCAAGGGTTAAAATTAGATATTATGGTAGATTATTCATTGATGCATTGCCAGAATGCAAACACACCTTTGATATTAGTGAAGTGAAAAAATTTTTTAGCATTATGCAGGCTAATTCAGATAAGAATATCAAAGATTATGGAAAACAACCCAAGGCATATAGCGTTGAAGAAATACGCCGTAGTTACCCAAAGGCGTATGTCAAATGGTCTAAAGACGAAGACGATAGATTAAAAAATGAATATACGCAAGATAAGGACATTTTAAGGCTAGCAAATACATTTCAGAGAGAAGCTGGTGCTATTCGTTCGCGGTTGCAGAAAATGGGTTTGAAACGTCCCCGAATTTCTAAATAAAAAAGCCGCTGTGTTTAAAACAACGGCTTTTTTATTTGCCCCGTTAGAAAAACAAGTGAAATATTTTGAAATTTTCTAACGGGGTTTGGGTTGCTTAGAGTTTACTGAACTTATAGTTTAGTTACGTTCGTTGCCTGTTCGCCTTTTGGGCCTTGGGTGACATCAAATTCGACTTCCTGGCCTTCCTCTAAGGTTTTATAGCCTTCTCCTTTGATTGCGCTGTGATGCACAAAAACGTCTTTACCGTTTTCAGAAGTGATAAAGCCATAACCCTTTTGATTGCTGAACCATTTCACT
>DCOU01000108.1:8645-8867 GCA_002322525.1 Candidatus Omnitrophica bacterium UBA1562
TTTTGATTGCTGAACCATTTCACTTTACCTTTTGCCATGTGTTACTGTTCACCTCCCCCGTGTTAACAAAAAACCGTAAAGCCTATTAGTTTACTCCTTGCCTTACGGTTTTTTTCAGTTTTCTAATACCTTTACTCCTTGTGAATCCGTATTACGGTAAAAGTATAGCACTTTTTTCGATTTTGTCAATGTTTTTTTTATGAGGTCTCTGAAAAACTCCCA
>DCOU01000002.1 GCA_002322525.1 Candidatus Omnitrophica bacterium UBA1562
AGGTTAAATATTCTTTCTGTTCCACTTAAAGTTACGCTTACTTGTTTTTGCTTTGGTTCTCCGACAATCTTATCACTAGATAAATTACGATATTCAATGGGTATGGTAAAATCGCGACGAATCATTTCTATACGGTGTCCAAAGGTAAACCAGAGGCTGACCGCCAACACAAGAGCGATGATCTTTTCCAAGAAATGTCCAGCCAAAAAGTCTACTAAAGACGACCTTCTTTTGGCAGGAAACCTCTTACGGTAAAAATCTTCAAGGACTCTTTGAAGTTCTGTAACATCATTAAATTGTTTGAGCTTGCCTGCCTCTGCTACTGAAATTATCCCTCTTTCCTCAGAGACAACAATACATAGGGCATCTGTATGCTCTGTTAGGCCCAAGGCCGCAGCGTGGCGCGTGCCTAAACGACCTATTTCCTGTATGTTTGTAGAAAGAGGCAGATGAGTGCTGAATTTAGTAATCCGTATTCCATCGACAATCACTGCGCCGTCATGGCTTGGAACATTGGGATCAAAGATACTCTCCAACAAAACCCCGCTCAATAGTCCATCTAAATCAGTTCCTGCCTCGATATGACGCCCTAAAGGATCTTTTCCACGAATAACTACTAATGCACCGATTTTCTTACGGGAGAGATTAGCTATCGCGCTGCTTAAGGTGTCTATCTCTTCTCGAACTGGAATCTTTCGAATATACTTACGGGATATTCCCCAAATAGCGATATGCTCAAAAAGATGCCGTAAGTCCTCTTGAAAGATTACTACAATCGTAATTAAAAAAATAGCAAAAAAGGCCTGAAATACTATGGTAGTCAAATATAAACCGAAAACCCGGGCAAAAATATAAATTGAACCTAAGATAACCATACCAATCAAAATAAATCTTGCCCTTGCCTTCTTAAGCCAGACCAGCAGTAAGTAAATAAAGATAGTAATAACTCCGATATCAATGAGGTCTATCAATCTAATACTCTGGGCGACTTCTAAGATATACTTAAGCATCAAACCTCCTAATTTTTATATTGTATTTAGGGTCTCTTTATCAAAAAGATAAAGTTTATTCATATCAAACTGAAACCATATACTATCTCTTTTATGTTGACCGATAAAATCTCTCTCTGTTATAGCCTTTAAAATTTGACCCTGCCAATTTAGACTTAATATAGTATATTTGCCAATCCTTTCAATTAAAATGAGCTGAGCAAGATAGGTGTTCTCCTTAGGTTCTAGGTAGACTTTGATATCTTCAGGACGGAGGCCAAGAATCACTTTATTCTTGTTCTTCAGCTTTAATCTATAATCACTAGATATATTCAAACAGATTTTACCACACATAAGGGCGTTCTCTCCAATAATATCTGCCTCCAGAGTATTAATAGGTGGACTACCTAAAAAAGATGCGACAAAAAGGTCCTTCGGTTGATAATATAACTCATCTGGTAAGCCTACCTGTTTCAGCATACCATTGTTTATAAGTGCGATTTTATCAGAAAGGCTCATTGCCTCGGTCTGGTCATGGGTTACATAAATAACTGTGGCTTTTAATTTATTGAAGAGCATCTTTAATTCTGTGCGCATTCTCTCTCTTAATGATGCATCAAGATTTGATAGCGGCTCATCCAACAGAAAAACCTTTGGCCTTTTAGCAATCGCCCTGGCTAAAGCAACCCTCTGGCGCTGACCCCCACTTAAAGCCTTTGGCTTTCTCTTAAGTAATTTGCCAATTTCTAATAATCCTGTTACTTCCTGGACTCTTTTCTGAATCTCAGCCTTACAACAACCTTTTATCCTTAAACCCACAGCGATATTTTCATAAACATCCATATGCGGATAAAGGGCGTAACTTTGAAACACAAATGCTACATCCCTTTCCTGTGGCAGGTGTTTATTTACATTAACTTCGTCAATAAAAATATTGCCTTTATCCGGATGTTCTAAGCCAGCTATAATCCTTAAAGCAGTAGATTTGCCGCTTCCCGAAGGACCGAGTATAGTTACAAACTCTCCATTTTTTACTTGGAGGCTAAAATCCTTCAATCCTATAATATGCCCCCCAAACAACTTGGTAATATTTTCTAATCTAACTTCGGCCATAGGTTAACCTTTTACAGCTCCTCTGGTTAAACCTTCGATAATTTTGCGCTCAAAGATAATAACAAATAAAACCAAAGGCAAGGTAGTCAAAACACAGGCAGCGCATATCTGGCTCCAAGGTATCTCATACATGGAAGTGCCGCTTAGAAGCGCTATTCCAACGGGAACTGTCTTAGAGGTATCCTTTATCATAAAGGAAAGACTAAACAAAAACTCATTCCAGGCAAATGGACCGATAAAAATAAGTATGGCAGTTGTTGCTAAGGCTGGCCAAGAAAGCGGTAAGATTATTTTACGCAAAATCGCAAGTCTTTTGAATCCATCCACCATTGCCTGCTCTTCTATTTCTTTAGGAATGGTTAAAAAGAATCTCGTCATCATCCAAATAGCTAAAGGCAGACTAAATGTAACATATGGCAATACTAGCGCTAATGGCTTGCTGATAAGACTAAATCTTGCCATGAGTTCATAAAGAGGGACCAAAAAGATTATTTGAGGAAAAAGGCAGGCAAGTAAAAGTAAAAATTGCAAGGCAGTCTTAAACTTTAATTTTAGCCTACTCAATGCATATCCTGCAAAAGAGGCTAAACTCAAGGTAACAAAAGTAGTAAATATAGAAACTATTACACTATTTAAAAAATATCTTAAAAATAGAGGATTTGAAATGACCTTTTCATAAGCAGTTAAGGAAACTTTAGCAGGTATATAAGTTACAGGGACCAAATAAAGTTCCTTTGAATTTTTTAGGGAACTGAAAAACTGCCACAAAAATGGCGCAAGATTAAAAACAACCATTGAAATTATCGCCAAACAAAAAAATATCCGCGCTAACCCCGTTAGATGTTTACTATCTAACGGGGCTAATCTGTATTTTTTATTTGACTGCCGGTAGGCAGGCGCGTTTTTAATACTCAATTTGCCTCCTGCTAAAAGTTAAATAAATTATCAGGATAAAAAGCAAGAAAAAAATAAAGGAAAAACAAACCATACTCGCTGCATAATTAAATTTTAAGTAGCGAAAAACTGTGTCATAAATATATAAGGATATCGGTTCGGTTGAGCCTCCCGGTCCGCCGCCAGTTAAAACCCAAATGGAATCAAATACTCCAAAGGCCTGAATACTACGAAATATTAGAGCTACAAGGATTGCTGGTTTTAATAAAGGCAGGGTGATTAACCTAAAACGTTGCCAACTATTTGCTCCATCTACTCTAATTGCCTCATAAAGCTCCAAAGGTATAGTTTGTAATCCTGCCAATATTATAACGGTTACAAATGGCGTGCATTTCCAAACCTCGGCTAAAACAATACAGAAGAAGGCTAAATTAGGTCTTCCCAGCCAAGCTAAGGGCTCTTTAATCAGGTGTAGTCTTAAAAGAATATCGTTAAATACTCCATAGGTATCATTAAATATCCATTTCCAGGCAACTGCCATTACTGCTGTAGGTAGAGCCCAAGGGAGAAAACTTACCGCACGCGCAAAACCTCTGCCGAAGAATTTTTGATGTAAAACAAGGGCAAAGGTTAATCCTAAAATTAACTCCAAAGGAACTGATATCAGGCAAAATATTGCAGTATTTATAAGTACACTTCTAAATCTTTCGTCTTGAAAAAGGGCTGAGAAATTACTAAAACCAACAAATCTTCCTTGTTCCATAAAACTTAAAACTAAATTTCTCAATATCGGATATAATGCTATTAAAGCCAAGATAAAAAAAGATGGCAAAATAAGAAATAATCCAAATCTCTGTTCACTAAGATTTTTACTCATATTTTCTAAAGTGCGTGAAATGTATCGTCCTTCCTTCTTCAAATGCCTTTCTTATCTTTTGTTTTACCCAATATTTAAGTATTCCCCGCGTAATCGGAAATAGCATTAGAAATCCTAAAAGGTCAGTAACCACTCCTGGCGTAATCAAAAGCAATCCACCGCAGAAGATAAAAAAACCATCAAAGAGTGCATCGGAAGGAATCATGCCTTGATTAAGTTCACTGCTAATCCTTCTTAAGACATTTATACCCTGAATCTTAAGTAAAATTGCTCCCAGAATTCCAGTTAATATCACAAGCGCTAAAGTATTCCCTAATCCCCAGATTTGACCTATCTTAATCAAAAGGGCCAATTCTATAAGAGGGATAACTGTAAATAATAATATGGATGCACCTAACATTCAATTCTCCGGAAATAATTACTCAAAAGCAAATCAAAAAGCTTTTTTATATTTTATAAATATCTTATCCTCGCCTTTTATTTCGCTATCTGCTTGTTTTTCTTCGGTTTTCTTCTCAATCTCCAACTTTTTCTCGCCGCCGACAGAAATGTTATCCATAATTTTGTATTCGCCTCCTACTTGGTGGGTCGCGGTTGTTTTTCCTTCTTTCCCTTGAGCCTGGTCGAATTTGTAACTTGCCTCTGCCTTTTCAGAAATAGCTTTTTTAATCCCAAACCCTTTAGTCTGTTTGTCATATTGTAATGATAAATCTATTCCATAACGTTGGGCTATTTTTCCTCCTGAACCAGCAAATAATAAGTAGTCTACAAAGTCCTTGGCAATATCCGCGGTTATTTGGCCTCGGCTCAAAGCGGTTTCAGCGCTTTTCCATTCCTTGCCAGTAAGAAGCATAAGCAAGAGTCTTTCTTCAGGCATAGGAGGCGTTGAGGCCAACTTCAAATCAGGTTTATCAGCTGTCCCCTTTAATGTTATTTTAATTTTAGTATTTCCTACGATAGAAGCGCCTTCCAGATCAAGTTGCGGATTCTTAGGTGTGCCGGAAAACAAAACTTTGCTTGGTTTAATTTCTATCGTTGCGGTCTTCTGCGTATATATTATCCCGTTTTGAAAATTTACTTCTCCGTATACCTTAGGCTCAACATTGAGATCGCTAACATTTATAGAAAAGAATCCATAACAATTATTCATATGAAAGTTAATATACGAAAACTGCTCAATTTGAAATTCACCTTTAAATTTCGGTTTTAAAAATGAACCTGCAACTTGAATATCCACATCGTTTATTGTAGCTGACAAATTTTTTATATCTTCGCTAGGGAAGAATGCGACAATCAGATAACGAACATCCGTTCTCTTGGTATAGACGTTGAAATTCAAATATCCGCCTTCATAATCTCCATAGAAATATATTGGCTCTAAGCCCGGCAATTTCAGACTGCCGTTAAACGCCTTTATATATAATCCTTTGGCGTTCAAAGAAGCAAAATAAACCTTTAGTTCTTGTATTTTTAAAATACTGCCCGCCGGCAATCCTTTCAAATCGTCTACCTGAACATCCTTAAGAGTCAGTTTTTCGGATAGGCTTCCCTCGGCTGTCTTGATATTAATATTTTTAGGTTTAAAGTGTTTAGAAAATATTGATGATACGACGAAACTGGAACCCGGCGTGGTAAAGAACAAATAATAGGCTAATAAAATACCTGCACAAAGCAAAATAACTATTACGGTAATTGCAATA
>DCOU01000150.1 GCA_002322525.1 Candidatus Omnitrophica bacterium UBA1562
TTCTACTCTACAAAAATGCATTTTTCCTCAGACAGTCAAAGGATAAAGTTTTCTTAACTTATTGCTAAACAATGACTTATCTTTTTAATAATAGTAAAATAAGGTCAAAAATTAACATAGTAGTGCTATGAACTAAAGCGAGCAAGGCGAGCGTGACTATAAACTAACATGAAGATTTTGGTTATTAATAGCGGAAGCTCCTCCATAAAATATAAACTTTTTATCATGCCTGGAGAACATAATATTGCCAAAGGTATCATTGAACATATAGGAGAAAAAGATTCTAAGATAAAGGATCATTATATGGGCCTTAAGATAGTTTTAGGAAAGATTAAACACGTCGACGCTGTAGGGCATCGCGTTGTGCACGGCGCAGAGAAATTTAAAAAACCAATATTAATTAACGCGTCAGTGATTCGTAAGATAAGGCAATGCTGCTCGCTCGCCCCTTTGCATAATCCGGCGAATTTAGCAGGCATCTTGGCGTGTAAAAAATTATTGCCCGGCATAAGACAAATTGCGGTATTCGATACGGCATTTCATCAGACATTGCCTGATTACGCTTACATCTATGGACTACCTTATGAATATTACAAAAGATTTGGCGTAAGAAAATATGGTTTCCACGGCACCAGTCACCAATACGTAGCTTCTGAAGCAGCGCGGCGCCTGAATAAACAGATGAGTAAATTAAAAATCATTACCTGCCATCTGGGCAATGGCTGTAGTATTGCGGCGGTAGAGAAGGGCAGGTCCATTGATACCAGTATGGGTTTTACTCCCTTAGAGGGATTAATTATGGGAACGCGTTGCGGAGATATTGACCCTGCCTTGGTTACTTACATTATGCACAAGAAAAGACTCGATATTTTTGAAATAGATAGCATCTTGAATAAAGCCAGCGGCCTAAAAGGAATTTCCGGGATAAGTAATGATATGCGGATATTAGAAAGTAAGGCTAGGCTTAGGAATAAACGCGCAAAATTAGCCGTTGATATTTTTATCTATCGCATAAAAAAATATATCGGCGCCTACACTGCGATTATGGCTGGTTGCGATGCCTTAATATTTACAGGAGGCATCGGTGAAAACCAAACAAGAATTAGAAATGAAATACTAAAAGGTATATTTTCCCACTTAAAGAAAAAGCCTAAAATTTTAGTTATTCCTACGGATGAAGAATTGATGATCGCACGCCAGACATATAAATTAGTAAAACGAGATTAAAATGAGAAGAATCGTATTAATTTTAATCTCCTTGTTATTTACGATTTACCAGTTACCAGTTACCGGTTACGCCCAAGAGGGGGTGAGGGTTATGAAAAAAGTAGTGATGGTTATTGCCCAAGATGCTTTTAGGGATGAAGAACTTTTAGAACCCAAGGAAATTTTAGAAAGAAACGGTATAGAAGTGAAAATCGCCTCCACCACCTTTAATCAAGTAAAAGGTGTACTCGGCACAAAAGTCAAACCTAACCTTTTAATCACTGATATAGAGATAAAGGATTTTGAGGCAATAGTATTTGTGGGTGGAGCAGGAGCCAGTCAATACTGGGATGACCCAGTAGCGCATAAATTGGCTCAGGAGGCTGTAAATACAAATCGGATTGTAGCTGCCATTTGTATTGCGCCAGTAACATTAGCCAGGTCAGGAATCTTAAAGGGGAAACGCGCCACTGTTTGGTCTTCTGAGGCGGGGCAACTGGAGATTAACGGAGCAGATTATACGGCCCGTCCCGTAGAAAAAGACGGAAATATTATTACCGCAAACGGGCCTTCTGCTGCCAGAGAATTTGGAGCGGAGTTAGCAAAGGCATTAAATAAATAGGGACAGGCCAAAAATATGAATTGTCCCTGAAGTGAGGGGAGATAAAATGTTCAGGACACTTTTAAAATCCAAGATTCACCGTGCGCATGTTACAGAGGCAAATCTTTATTACACAGGGAGTATAACCATTGATGAAACACTGATGAAGGCAGCAGATATTATAGAGGGCGAGAAGGTAGAGGTATTGAATCTTAATAATGGGTTGCGTCTGGAAACCTATGCCATTAGTGGCAAGAGGAATTCCGGAGTAATCTGCCTTAACGGGCCAGCAGCGCGGGGTGCCTATGTAGGTGACGAGGTGATTATTGTTTCTTATGCTATTCTGGATGATAAGGATGCAAAGAAGATAAAACCCAAGGTCATTACTGTTAATGGAAGAAACCGCATTAACCCCGCACCTTCTAATGGTTCATTATAGGGTGTTTGGGTGGATAAGGAATAAACTAAGAGATGAATAAAGAAGAAGGTGCGGGGTTAAAGATTAGATTATTCGGCGATCCGGCATTGAGAAAAAAAACAAAACCTGTTAAACAGGTAACTCCTGCACATCGTGATATTTTGAGCGAAATGGCTCAATTAATGTATGCTAACTCAGGGATTGGCTTGGCTGCACCTCAGGTGGGTGTCAATGAATCGATGCTCGTTGTTGATATCGGCCAAGGCCTTTACAAATTGATAAATCCTAAGATTATAGAAAAAGAGGGTCATCAAATTATGGAGGAAGGCTGCCTTAGTCTCCCCGGCGTTTGCATAAAAGTTAAACGTGCCAAAAAAGTTGTAGTTGAAGCAAAAGATGAGAATTTTAAGCCTGTCACTATAGAAGCAGAAGGGTTGCTCGCCTCTGTTTTTCAGCATGAGCTCGACCATTTAAATGGCAAGCTCATCATTGATTATGCGTCACTACTTGGGAAATTAAAGATAAAAAAGAAATTAAGAGAACTGAAAAATAAGGTGAGGTATGAAGGATTGCCCGAATCAGAAAGAAAATCTTGCAAATTGCAACTGTAGTTATGAGCCCTGTTTGAGAAAAGGTATCTGTTGCGAGTGTATCCTTTATCATCGCAAAAACGGTCAAATCCCTGCTTGTTTCTTTTCATCTGATGCGGAAAGGACCTATGACCGCTCCATCAGTAATTTTATTAGGATACATAAATAACAACCAAAATTCCACCGCGTAGGTGGATAGAGGTTAGATAGGGTGAAAAATAGATTACCTATATGGTTTAAACAGGAAATTCCCGATGCCACAGTGCGGGGCAGGAAGCAGCTGCTTTCTGAATTCAATATCAATACTGTCTGTTGCCAGGCAAAATGCCCTAATTTAAGTTTCTGTTTCAAGAATCTAAAATTTACCTTTATGATTTTAGGGAACACCTGCACAAGAAATTGCAGATTTTGTGGGGTAAACTCCATTAAAAAATCGAGGGACAATTTAAGATTGTCTCAAGAACCGCCCCTGACTGTCGATCAAAATGAGCCATATAGAATTAGTCAAATAGTTAAGATATTTAATCTTAAATTTGTGGTAATCACTTCAGTCAGTCGGGATGATCTTGACGACGGTGGCGCAGCACAGTTTGCTAAAACTATAGAATTAATTCGCAATATAGATAAAAATATAAACCCCGTTAGAGATAAGACGCCAAAGGCGTCTGACGGTTGCCTGCGGCAACCTATCTCTAACCGGGTAAAGATAGAGGTATTGATACCTGATTTTTCAGGCAATATTGCCAGTCTTAAAACCGTAATCGATGCCAAACCCTCTATATTAGCCCATAATATTGAAACAGTCAGACGGCTATATAAAACCTTAAGACCCAAAGCTAATTACCAGACATCATTAGATATGTTAAAGAAGTCAAAAGAAATCAACCCTCTTTTAATTACCAAGTCTTCTCTTATTTTGGGCGTGGGTGAGAGAGAAGATGAAATTATATATACTATGGAAGATTTAAGATGCAGTCAGTGCGATATACTGACATTAGGCCAGTATCTGGCGCCTTCGGATAGACATTATCCGGTTAAAGAATTTATTAGTATTGAACAATTCCAGCGATATCGACGCATAGGGCTCAGGTTAGGATTCAAGGTAGTATTATCCGGGCCTAAGGTACGTAGTTCCTATCAGGCAGAAGAGGTGCTTGGTGAGCTTGAATATGTATGATTTGCTCATAGTCGGAGCAGGGCCAGCAGGTTTAACCGCTGCACTTTACGCAGGCAGGTCCCGTTTGAAAACACTGGTTTTAGAGAAAATAGGAGTGGGTGGTAAGATATTAATGACTGAAGTTATTGAGAATTTTCCCGGTTTTGTGGACGGTATACATACTGCAGATTTAATTAAACGTATGGAGGGACAAATCAGGAAGTTAGGAGTAAACATTGCATTAGAGGAAGTATTGGAGATTGACTGTAAGTTGAAATCAGTGAAGACTAATGCGGCAACACATTTGGCTGATGCCATAATTATTGCCACAGGAGCGCATCCGCGAAAATTAGGAGTGCCGGGAGAAGATAAATTAACCGGCAGGGGGGTTTCTTATTGCGCTACCTGCGACGGGCCTTTATACAGGGACAAATTTGTGGTAATAGTAGGCGGAGGCAATGCAATGGCAGAGGAGGCGCTTTATTTAACTCGCTTTGCCAAATCTGTGAATATAATTCACCGCAGAGACCAGCTACGCGCATCGCCGATTCTGCAGGAAAAACTAAAAGAAAACAAAAAGATAAATTTTACCTTAAGCAGCGTGATTACAGAAATAATCGGCTCGGGTAAAGTCGAGGCCATGAAAATAAAAGATTTAAATACTTCCCAGGAGAAGATTATTCCATGTGACGGTATTTTTATTTATGTTGGTTTTATTCCGGATACAGTTTTCCTGAAAGATAAATTAAAGCTGGATGAGGCAGGTTTTATAATTACCGGACAGGATTTAGCTACTTCCCAGGAGGGCATTTTTGCCTGTGGAGACTGCCGCAGTAAGACTCTGTATCAGGTTATCACTGCCTGTGGCGACGGTGCAGTGGCAGCAGATTCTGCATATAAATATTTAGCAAACAAGAGTAGATAGAATGATTAAATTTCCTACGCATCATAAAAAATTGATCGCCTGGGTTAATAAGATGGCCCGGATGTGTGAGCCGGTGAAAATAGTCTGGATAGACGGCTCAAGCCAGCAGAAAAAGAAGTTGGAAGAAGAGGCCATAACCGGGGGAGAACTTATCCCTTTAAACCAAGAGAAGCTTCCAGATTGTTTTTTACATCGTACCAGCATTGATGACGTAGCCCGCACAGAACACCTTACTTTTATTTGTACTAAGCGAAAACACGAGGCAGGTCCCACTAATAATTGGATGTCGCCCGGGTTAGCCTATAGAAAGGCAAAAGCGATCTTTAAAGGTGCGATGAAAGGCAGGACCATGTATGTCATTCCTTTTTCTATGGGGCCGGTGGGGTCTGCGTTCAGCAAAATCGGAGTACAATTAACTGATTCCCGCTATGTTGCGCTGAATATGTTAATTGTGGCCAGGGCCGGCGAGGCGGTCTTAAGGCAATTAGAAGGAGATGGTGAGTTTACAAAATGCCTTCATTCTAAAGCCCAGCTTGATATAAACAAAAGGCTGATATTACATTTTCCTCAAGACAATACCATCTGGAGCGTTGGTTCTGGCTATGGCGGTAACGTGCTTTTGGGAAAAAAATGCCTGTCACTGCGCATTGCCAGTTTTTTAGCCAGAAGAGAACATTGGCTCGCAGAGCATATGCTGATTATGGGGGTTGAGGAGCCAAACGGCCACATCAAATATATTGCAGCTGCATTTCCCAGTGCCTGTGGCAAGACTAATCTGGCGATGTTAATTCCTCCTGAGGGGCTGAAGAGGAAGGGTTACCGTATCTGGACAGTAGGCGATGATATTGCCTGGATGCGCATTGATTCTGACGGCACCCTTTGGGCAATTAATCCTGAGTCAGGTTTTTTTGGGGTTGCACCGGGAACAAATTCTAAAACCAACCCTAATATAGTTGAGACCATTAAAAAGAATACAATATACACTAATGTTCTCCTGAAGCCCGACGGTACTGTATGGTGGGAAGGAGCTGATGGCGAAGTGCCGTCCCGGGGCATTGATTGGCGAGGCCAACCCTGGGAACCGGGTGAGGTGGATGCTCACGGTAAGCCTATTTTAGGGGCACATCCTAACAGCCGCTTTACTGCTCCTATTACCAATTGTCCTTCGGCATCATTTCGGTTAGAGCAACATCACGGCGTGCCTATCTCTGCTATTGTTTTTGGCGGGCGCAGGGCGCATCTGGCACCCCTGGTCTATGAATCCTTTAGTTGGCAACACGGTGTATTTGTTGGTGCTACAATGGCTTCGGAGTTAACCGCAGCGCAGGTGGGCAAGATAGGCCAGGTGCGCAGGGACCCCATGGCCATGCTTCCTTTCTGCGGTTACAATATGGCAGATTATTTCAGGTATTGGTTAGATATGGGCAAAAGAATGGTTAAGCGACCTCAAATTTTCCACGTAAATTGGTTTAGGACCGATGTGCAAGGTAAATTTCTCTGGCCGGGTTTTGGTGAGAACCTCAGAGTCTTAGAATGGATACTCGACCGTTGCAACAATAAAGCAGAAGCAGTAGTCAAGACCCCTGTTGGTTATATCCCGCGTGCCTCTGATATAGATATGACTGGCCTGGAATTACCGTCGGGTACTTTGGAAAAGCTTCTTGTCATAGATAAAAAAGAATGGCTTGAGGAATTAAAAGGCATAAAGGCATTCTTTAAACAATTCAAAAAAGATTTACCGCAGGAGTTATGGCAGGAATACGAAGACTTAAAAAATCGCTTGGAGGAGTAGAATGAGGGACAGGTCCCGCTCCAATCGGGAACCGTTTCTTGGCCTAATCGGAGAAGTGTCCCTACTTGGGGACAGTTCTTGCTTTGGGGTGAGAAACGGTCCTTGTTTAGAGAAAGAAACGGTCCTTAAGTTTTTAAGTTGATTATGAACGATAGAGTCTTAATATCTACGGATTTTAAAGATTTAAAACTCCACAAACGCGGAAAGGTAAGAGATGTTTACGATTTAGGCGATAAATTGCTCATTGTTTCCACGGATAGAATTTCCTGCTTTGATGTAGTCCTGCCTTCCGGCATACCTTACAAAGGGAGAGTTTTAACGAATTTATCCTGCTTTTGGTTTGATTTTATTAAAGATATCACGCCCCATCACCTTATCGCATCCGATATAAATAATTACCCCAAAGAATTACAAAAATATAAAACCGAACTTTTAGGCCGCTCAATGCTGGTAAAAAAAACCAGGCCGCTTGCCTTGGAGTGTGTAGTAAGAGGATACCTTTCGGGTTCAGGCTGGAAGGAATATCAGGAAAAACAATCGGTCTGCACAATAAAGTTACCCGCCGGCCTTTTAGAATCGGATAAGTTACCTGAAATTTTATTTACTCCTTCAACCAAGGCGGATACAGGGCATGATTTGAATGTGGACCAGAAATATGTGGAAGGATTGGTAGGAAAGGATACTGCCCAAAAAATAAGAAAAGTAAGCATAGATATTTATAAAAAAGCCAGTGGCTATGCGCTGACGCATGGAATTATTATCGCAGATACAAAATTTGAATTTGGTGTATATGATAATGAAATTATCTTGATTGATGAGGTGCTTACCCCTGATTCGTCACGTTTCTGGCCGGCTGACCAATACAGGCGTGGTGAGCCTCAGCCAAGTTTTGATAAACAGTTTGTCCGCGATTATCTGGAGAGTTTAGGCTGGAATAAGATACCGCCGGCGCCAAAACTACCAGAAGAAATTATTGAAAAGACCACCCGGAAATATATGGAAGCATACAGGAAATTGACTGGAAAAGAGCTAAACCCCGCCCTTGCGTGCAAGAGCGGGGTAAACGATACATAGCGGCGATGTTTAAGAAAATAATACCCTTAGTATTAAGAATCGGCATAAGCATTATTTTATTATTCTTTTTATTTAAATTTCAGCACGTAGATACGCAGGAAGTGTTAAAAAGCATAAAGAATGCAGATAAAGGCCTTTTGGTTCTTGCCCTAGTTATTTATTTCTCTGCCTATATTCTCTGTCTTTTTCGCTGGGATATGTTATTAAAAGGCGCTAAGATTCATCTTAGTTTAAAGAGAGTAACTATTTCATTTTCTGGAGGCGTGTTTTTTAATGCTTTACTGCCCTCCACTATCGGAGGAGACCTGGTACGCAGCATAGATTTATCTACCTACACAAAAAGGCCCAAAGAAGTGGTAGCTACTGTATTATTGGACAGGTTGAGCGGATATGTGGGTTTGGTAATCGTCGCCTTATTATCATTGCTATTCGGCTGGAAGTTAATTCACCATAAAAGCGTTTTATTAGCTATAGCTATTATTACGGGAATATTAATTGCTGCCTTATTGGTGTTATTCAATAGTTTTGTCTATTCCAAAATAAATCAAATCTTGCAATCACCGAGGGCAGGCAGAATCAGGGAGGCCATAAAGAACCTGCACCAGGAGATGCATATTTTCAGGCACCATAAAAAGATAATTGTGAATAACCTGATATTGTCTGTTCTAATACAGGTTATCGCTCCCCTGACTTTTTATATTACCGCCCTATCTTTGGGCATAAAAATAAATATCATTTATTTCTTTATCTATTTACCTATTATAGGCGCCATTACTTTATTACCTATCTCCATAGGTGGCGTAGGATTAAGGGAAAACATAACCAAAATATTTTTTGTTCAAGCAGGTGTCGTTGACAATGCCGCTGTTGCGATGGCTATCTTAAATACATTCTTTATTTTCGTATACGCAAGCCTCGGAGGCCTCATTTATGTCCTTACTATACATCATCGACGCATACAATACTATAAACCACAACGCGTTCAGCCCAATTCGTAAAAAAATAAACCCCGTTAGAAATACCAGAATTCTTGGAGTAGAAAACAAGATTTCTAACGGGGTAAAAGACCCCCAAAGAGCCCTCCTGGAATTTATCGAGAACCAAAGATTGGGGAAAAAGTCCAAGAGCAAAATCACTGTAGTCTTTGACGGTTATCCTAAGGTATCAGTTCAAAAATTAGACGAAGCCGATATCAATATCGTGTTTTCTAAAGAAGAGACAGCAGATACAAGGATAAAGAGGATGGTTGAGGCCTCAAAGAACCCCAAAAATATTGTGGTAGTTTCTGATGATAGAGAGATAAAATTCTTCATAAAATCTATCGGTGCCAGTTCAATCGGCGTAGAAGAATTTATCAACCCCGCTCCTGCGCGCAGGGGCGGGGTCAATCCCGAAGAGAAGCCGCAAAGAGAAAAAGAAGACCTGATAAAACCAGAGTTAAATTTCAGCCAGATTAGTAAGATAAATCAGGAATTAAAAGCACTATGGCTAAAAAAATAAGGGACTGTTTCCGACGGATGAAGGGTCTGTCCCCGAAGGGGACTGACCCTAAAACACTGCCAAGCTATCCCTGATCGTATGGTAAATAGACAGGAAAATTTTATAAAATTCTTAGGCACAGCCGGCGCCCGCTTTGTCATGATAAAACAACTACGCTCTTCAGGCGGACTTTGGGTTTCGCATAAAGGTAGGAACGTATTGATTGATCCCGGGCCGGGCAGCCTAGTGCGTTGCGCAGCCAGTAGGCCTAAATTGGACCCTACCAAATTAGATGCCGTTATACTTACCCACCGCCATCTCGACCACGCAAATGATATTAATGTGATGATTGAGGCAATGACCGAAGGCGGTTTTAAAAAAAGAGGTATATTGTTCTGCCCGGAAGATGCCATAAACGAAGACCCTGTAATATTAAAACACGCAAGAGGATTAGTAGAAAAAATAGAGGTATTAGAAGCTAATAAAACATACAACGTAGATAATTTTGAATTCCAGACATCTATGAGGCACATTCACCCTGTATTGACTTTTGGTTTAAAATTTAATATCAAGAATACAAGCATATCTTTGCTCACTGACACTAAATATTTTAAGGAACTCGTAAATTTTTATAAGACAGATATATTAATTATATATGTAGTTTTCTTTGAGCCTCGACCGGAAGTAGACCATCTCTGTCTTTTGGATGCTGAAAGCTTGATAAGAGATATTAAGCCCAAAAAGGCAATATTGACCCACTTTGGCATGACCATGCTACGGGCAAAGCCCCAAATTCAGGCGCTTGAATTATCCCAAAAGTTAGGTATTGAAGTCGTGGCTGCTTACGACGGCATGGCCCTTAACTTTTAGATTCTTTGGCACCTGCCTGCCGGTCGCCGCCTTTGGCGGAACCCCGCCGCGCCGGAGGCGGTGGCAGGCAGGCATTGCCGCTTAGATTCTGTGGCTCAATTGCCATAGAATCAAGCAGAAGCATTAATGGAAACTTCTGCTTGACATAACTCAATAATTATGATAAAGTTATATAAAATAAACCAGAAAACCAAAGGAGGTGAAAGATGAGTAATTGG
>DCOU01000119.1:0-20779 GCA_002322525.1 Candidatus Omnitrophica bacterium UBA1562
AACAAAGTCGTGTTATAAATTTGAAGGGGGTAAAGCCGGTCTTCCTGCAGAAAGCAGGACACCCGGCATTCGCCTCACAAGAGGCGCACTTTGCCTTCCAGCCCAGAAAGGGCGCACTTGGTAATCCAATATACCAAGGTGCGATAGGCAAAGGTGCCTTTTATGCCGGGGTGCATAATGAAATAGCTTAAAATGCCCCGCGCTTGGGCGCCTGCCTTGGTCGGCAGGCTTCTTGCTAATGCAATGCGTGTCCGGCGTGGCTTTGCGTCTGGCAAAGCTCTGTTTTTAACGGTGCCAGCCGCAAGCGTCCTCGCTTCAGTCAGCGCTACACTACATTTTTAATTTTCCGACATTTTGTAGTGTAAGCGATAATTTCTCTATCTCTTCGCTCTAAAATAAATTTATGCTAAAGAAGCCCGATGGGACAAGATGTTCGCCCAGGTAAGCATAGATTCAGCCCAATCGGCGTCCATATGGACATCGCGGGAAAGGCGCTCAAAGTCATTCCTGAACCATTCATAGGTAGGGAGGAAACGGCTTGATTTCGGGGTGGATTCCAGGGCCTTAAGATATCCTTCAGTCTGGGCCAAAAACTGTTCAACTCGCTCCTTGCGGCCTTCCATGGCCCAGCGACATAAGCGGCCTAAATTTACGGCAATATTTAAAGTTATTTCCTTCGCATCCATTCAATTAACCCTTTAATAAAGTTTCAATCAACGAAGCAGCTTTTTTGCGTATTTCTTCATCTAATATTTCACGACTTCTATTCTGCGTTGGCCTTAAATTAATCAGAGAATCAAAGTCCATTTCGCCTGTTTCCAAATCTAAACCCGCTCCCCATAAATCTTCCTGGAGGCTTCCGTCTTCCAAAAGCAGCTGTTCGCCGTCTATATGCTTTTCTCCGCCCGCAGCTAAGATTTTACGCCGAATATCAACTACAACTTTTATATAGCCCTTTAAATCTTCAGCTATCTTCTTTAGGGTTTGCGAATCTATTTTGGCACGGACGATTAATAGCATTTTATATATTATAGCATAAAAATTAAAAATGTAGCCTAAATTATCTGCTTATTTAATTTGATTTTTTAAAAATTAAAGGCAGGGCATGAGAAAGATGAGGTGATTACATCAAGGGTTTTTACAAGGGGGTAGGGTGCTTTTTATCCTATTCTATCTTCCTGCATAATCTTAAGGAATATCTCAACAATATTCGGATCAAATTGCGTACCCGTATTCTTTTTTATCTCTTCAAGCGCCTCGGTTTTAGTGAGTTTTTTTCTGTAGAGCCTTCCTGAAGTCATGGCATCATAGGAGTCAGCCAGCATTATAACTCGCGCGCCTATGTCAATCTGCCCCTCCCTAAGTCCGTCAGGATAGCCCTTGCCGTCCCATCTCTCATGGTCCTGCCTTATAAGCAAAGCAACCTCACTTAAAAATGTCAGAGGCTTTATTATCTCCGCACCCAAAATAGGATGCTTTTTTATTTCTTCCCATTCTTCATTGGTAAGCTTATCCGGCTTAAGCAGTATGCTATCTTTTATGCCGATTTTTCCCAAATCGTGGAGCTTACATGCCTGCTTTATGGTGTCGACTTTATCTGGGCCCAAGCTAAGCTCCTTCGCTATAATTTCGGCAATTTGACTGACGTTGATGGAATGGTTCTCGGTGTAGTGGTCTTTTGCGTCTATTGCCCGTATAAAGGCGTTTATGGTATCAACGTAATGCTTCTGCAGTTCAAGGTTTTTTATGAATAACTCCACATATTTTTTTTCTATAATATCGTTTTCCCTTTGCATTTCTTCTATTGTAGCCTCAAGAACCTTGGGCTTGGTGAAGCAGTCATAGAAAACCTTTTTTATCCACATCCTTTTGGGATACCAGCTGATATGGTATAAACAATTGCCTGCGCCGTATATGGTATTTCCCAGTTTGAACGTTCCTTCGGCGTTTATCTTCCCGATTACTTTTGCTTCGTCTCTCCCCGCTTTTTCTTTTATTGTGTCGTGCTCGCTTACATAACCATCCTCGCTTACCGCGTAAAACTTCCCATTTATCATACCCTTTTTATGGATAGGCACAGCGCAGGCTTCCTCCCAGATTTTTGCGGGCTCGCTGCCCCAAATCCTTGGTAGAACAGTCAGAATCCCGCTTGTATAATAACAGTCGTGAGAGGTCATTGAATATTCCGGTTTGATAGTATATCTTATGGTTGCGTTCGCCGCCTCGCATTTAATAATTTCCAAATCATGAATCTTCGTAAAATATGTATTTAATTTAGCCGCTTGTTTTAATATAAATTGGGGGTTGCCTATCAGGCGCGCGATATAATCAAGAAACCCGAGGCTATGCAGTTTTTCCGAGGCAAGAGCAATTTTGTAAAGTATTTTTTCATCGTCAAACATAACCACCAGGCGTCGGAATATCTCATTCTCAACCGCGCGGGAAATCCAGTTATTTGTATCGCAGAGGTATTTTTCATCGCAGGGAAGGTTTTCGATTAGATTTTTTACATCCTTGCCTTCCTGCCGGACATAGGATAGGATTGTATTTATTGTTCTGCAGCTTATTTCAAATTTATCATTTTTAATAGAATCTGTGGAATTATTCATAAATTTCTGCCGAAAAAATTCCTTTAGCTCTCATCGCTACAATATATTATAATATTAACACTTTTATTGCCAACGGATTATACTGCCTGGGCCGGGAATGATACCATAGGTCCTTACCCCCTCCCTTATGTATGAGAGGAAACCTCTCTGTTACATACAAGCAAATTATAGGCTCAATATTTTAATATATCAAGAATATTCTGGAGGTCTCTGAAAAACTCCCAAAAACTACATCAGAGACCTCTGATTTCAGAGATTATAAAAAGATTACACAGATTATTCCGACGACAATAAATCGCTGTAATCAAGAGAGCTCTGCCTATTTTTAGACTTTTTCTCTTTTATAATTGTTTTATTTACTATCCTGTAAACTTTTTACAACTTTAGCAAATTCGGTAGGAACGAGAATAATCAAACTATTTTGTTCGGCACCGATTTCCTGCCAAGTTTGCAGTTGCCTTAAAATAAGGGCGTTCGGAGACTCAGCCATAACTTTAGCGGCTTCCATAAACTTCCTGCTCGCCTCCTCTTCTGCTGAAGCTTTAACTAATCGCGAGCGCTTCTCTCGGACAGCCTCAGATTCCTTAGCCATTGCACGCTTCATATTATCCGGTAATTCGATATTCTTAATCTCAACGCTGATGATATTAATGCCCCACTCATCTGTCGGCCCTTGCAATGCCACCAATACTTCCTTACCAATCTGGTCTTTATTAGCCAAAAGGGTATCTAAATCATATTTACCTAAAACATCTCTCAGCTTAGATTGAGCCAATAGGGTAGACGCCATACCAAAATTCTCAACTGCTATAATTGACTTCGGGGCATCGAAAATCTTATAATAGACCACGGCGTCGATTTTGACTGGAACCGAATCCTTAGTCATAATTTCTTGGGGAATGACATCCATTGTCCGAATGCGCATATCGACGAAACTTACATATTCTAAAACTGGGATGATAATATTAAAACCGGGCTTAATTTGCCTGACTAGTTTTCCCAGGCGAAAGACTACGCCAATCTGCCATTGTGACGCAATCCTAATTCCAAAGATACAAATAACTACAGCTAAAATTACTAAAGTCATCAAACCCGAACCAAACATAAACACCTCCTTGTTTTGAAATAGCTATAAATTAAAGATCCCCTCAAGTTTCATGAAAGGAAATCTCTCTTTGTCTATACACCTTATTATATCCACAATACCTTACTATATCAAGAAAATTCTAGACTTAGAGAGGGTAGCATTCTGCCTTAAATCTTCTGGGTGCGAATGGGTTGACTAATATAAAAAAGTTGATATAATGATAAATTAGTTTCTTAACAGACGCCGACGTAGCTCAGTGGCAGAGCAAGTGTTTCGTAAACACTAGGTCGAGGGTTCAAGTCCCCCCGTCGGCTTATTTACCGAACTTATGTCTAAATTTACCGGGGTTTTAAAAAATCGCAATTTCTTTTTTTTGTGGCTAGGCCAGATAATCTCGCAGTTAGGCGACAGGCTCGGCCAGATGGCTTTAATTGCCTTTGTGTATTTGAAGGCGCCGGGCTCAGCTATCGAGATTGCTAAGGTACTCTCTTTTACCATCATGCCCGTATTTTTAATCGGCCCTCTTGCAGGAGCATATGTAGATAGATGGGATAGGCGCCGGACTATGTATGCTTGCGATTTCTCAAGGGCGGCATTGGTGTTGACTATACCCTTATTTTTATTTTACACTAAATATATGAGCCCGATATACCTTATAATCTTTGTGGTCTTTTGTCTCGGACGGTTTTTTGTTCCTGCGAAACTATCTATCATCCCGGACCTGGTTGATAAAAAAGACCTGCTGATAGCAAACTCACTGGTGAATATTACGGGTATGATTGCGGCAATCTTGGGATTTGGTATAAGCGGCGTATTGGTGGAGTGGTGCGGCGCAAGAAGCGGATTTTATTTGGATGCCTTAAGTTTTTTAGTTTCCGGCACACTTATTTTTCTTATTGCCAAGAGGTCAAACGCCACTATGGGCTTCAAAAAAGTAAGCAAAGAAATAGTCGAGGTAATTAAGAAATCTGTTTTGCAGGAAATCAAAGACGGCATTTTATATTTTATTAATAATAAGGATATCAGGTTTACCGCAGGAGTTACCTTTATCCTCTGGTCGGCGTTAGGCTCAATTTATGTGGTGTTGATAGTATTTGTGCAGAAGACATTACATTCTGCTACTAAGGACTTGGGGTTTCTGGTTATGTTTTTAGGGATTGGTTTATTTTTAGGCTCCCTTATTTATGGCCGTTTTGGGCAGCGCCTATCTCATTACAAAACAATATTTTCTTCCTTAGTTTTAAGCGGTATAATGCTGATTGTTTTTGCCCTGACAATACAGCACTACCCCTATTTTTTAATTGCAGCGATACTCTCATTTCTATTGGGGCTTCTGGTTTCACCGATTATGATTGCCTCCAATACCATTATCCACAATGTCAGTGACAATGAGATGAGGGGAAAGATTTTTAGTTCTCTGGAGATAGTTATGCATTTGGGGTTTTTGTTATTTATGTTTATCAGCGGCCTGCTCGCAGAAAGATTTTCCCATACCTTAATCCTTGTCGTTGTGGGTTGTTTATTCAGCGTATTAGGCATTATAAATTTTATCTATCATCGTGAAATTCCATGGTTAGATTAGAAGAGCATAAAACAGAGGCTGAAAATAAGGCAATCGAGAAAATGCCCCAACCCTCCAGGGTTTATATTCCTTTAAGCCAGCATCTGGGCAAGATATGTAGCCCTGAAGTTAAAATAGGCGATTCTGTTTTCGTCGGTCAGAGGATTGGCAGTGTCCAAGCCCACGTATATGCGCCTGTGCATGCTTCTGTATCGGGTAAAGTTACTTTCGTACAGGACTGGCCGCATCCGGCTTTAGGCCGCTGTAAGGCAATAGTTATCGAAAGCGACGGCAAAGATAATAACTCACGAACTTACGAACCTACGAACTTACGAACAGAAATAGGAGAGTTTACGCCGGAAAAGATAAAAAAAATAGTTTTGGAAGCAGGTATTGTCGGTATGGGTGGCGCAAGTTTTCCTACACATATAAAACTCAATCCGCCCAAACCAGTAGATACGCTGATTATTAACGGCGCAGAATGCGAACCGTATTTGACTGGCGATTATCGCCTGATGGTAGAGAAAACAAAGGAAATCTTACAAGGAATTGAACTTGTAGCAAGGTGTTTGGGTGTAAAACAAATATACATTGCTATTGAAGATAATAAACCAGAAGCCATAAAACAGTTCGGAGTTCGTAGTTCGCAGTTCCTAGTCAAAGTATTAAAATCACAGTATCCTCAAGGAGGAGAGAAACAATTAATAAAAAATATTTTGGGTAAAGAAGTTCCTTCGGGCAAGCTTCCTTTTGATATCGGCATAGTTGTGCACAATGTTGCCACGGTTTTTGCGGTTTATGAAGCAGTATACCTTAATAAACCTTTGTATGAACGGGTAGTAACTGTTACAGGTAGCTGTATATCTAATCCAAAGAACCTCCTGGTGCGTATAGGAACACCCATAAAAGATTTGATTGATTTCTGCGGCCCATTAAAAGAAGAGCCGGCTAAGATAATTATAGGCGGGCCGATGATGGGGATTGCCCAATTTAGCGATAAAGTGCCCGTAATTAAATCTACTACGGGAGTATTATTATTCAATGAGAAAGAAGCGTCTTTTAATGAAGAACTACCGTGTATTCGTTGCGGTGCCTGTGTCAGGGAATGCCCCATATTTCTTATGCCTACTTTGATAAGTTTAGCCTCGCAAAAAGAACTTTGGTCACAAGCCAAGATCTACGGCGCCTCTGATTGTATTGAATGCGGGCTCTGTAATTATGTCTGTCCGGCAAATATAAGATTAGTCCAGAATATAAAGAGGGCAAAATTAGAAGTAATACGATGAAAGAGGCATTGCGTTATGGTTTTATTCTGGCAATGATTTGCGTTGTGGCAAGCGGCCTTTTAGGCGGAATGAATTCTTTAACTAGGCCTAAGATTATTGCCCAGGTGCAAGGAGAGGAACAGGCTGCTTTAAGAGAGGTCATGCCGGAAGGTCAACATTTTGAACCAATAAAAAAAGGAAAGGATATTATTTATTATAAGGTCAATAATAAAGACGGTAAGTTTATCGGCGTTGCTTTTGAAGCTTCGGGTAAGGGCTATTCCAGTGTTATTGATACGCTGGTCGGTATGACCCAAGATGGCTCAATCGCGGCTATAAAGATATTGAATCAGAATGAAACCCCTGGCTTAGGAGCCCGTATTGCGGAATCATCTTTTACAGGGCGGTTTACCAATAAAAATATTCAAGGATTAACCGACATTCAAGCAATCACCGGTGCTACCATATCCTCAAAGGCAGTGATAAATTTAGTTCAAGAAAAAGCAAAAGAAATACAGGCATTGATAAAGAATGAAAAGTAAACTTATTGTAAACGTATCGCCGCATCTGCATAAGGATGAATCAGTAAGTAAGATTATGTGGATGGTGGTTATAAGTTTAATCCCTGCAGGCGTTGCAGGCGTGCTTATCTTTGGGCTGGATGCGCTCTGGGTTATTCTGTTGGGCATTGTGTCTGCCTTAATTACAGAATGGATTATACAGTTATTAACTAAAAGAAGAGTCACCATTTTGGATGGGAGTGCATTTCTTACAGGTTTATTACTAGCATATAATTTACCAGCCAAAGTTCCTTTTTGGCTGCCGGTTGTAGGTTCTTTTTTTGCCATTGCCATAGGAAAACAGGTCTTTGGCGGGTTAGGCCAGAATATTTTTAATCCGGCATTAGTAGGCAGAGTTTTTCTTGTGGCCTCCTGGCCAAAATATATGACTACATTTACCCCGCCGCAAAATTTTGACGCAATAACTTCCGCCACTCCGCTTGCCATAATAAAAGAAGGTCGGATATTAGAAAAAATTTCATATCTGAATCTATTCTTTGGTAACAGAGGGGGCTGTATCGGTGAAGTTTGTATTTTCGCGCTTGTCTTAGGCGCTTTATTTCTTTTTATAAGAGGCTATATTTCCTGGCATATACCTATAACTTATACAGTTGTGGTGGGGTTATTTACCTATATATTCGGACAGAAGGGTCTATTTACCCCGCCCCTGCGCGCAGGAGCGGGGTT
The DNA here is from genome assembly GCA_002322525.1 of Candidatus Omnitrophica bacterium UBA1562. Lineage (GTDB taxonomy): Bacteria > Omnitrophota > Gorgyraeia > Gygaellales > Profunditerraquicolaceae > UBA1562. The sequence goes on from DCOU01000119.1 coordinate 7,770, forward strand.
TGGCGGAGACTGGTTATTGCATATTTTATCCGGCGGCCTCATATTAGGTGCTTTCTTTATGGCTACAGATTATGTCACTTCACCTCTCACCAGATGCGGCCAAATTATCTTTGGCATTGGTTGCGGTTTAATTACGGCAATTATTCGTCTCTGGGGTGGCTATCCTGAAGGTGTATCTTATGCCATACTTATGATGAATGCCGCCACGCCTATAATCGACAGGTATACCAAGAATAGAATTTATGGAACAAAAATATAATGACAAATGACAAAATTCAAATATCAAAATAAATCCAAAATTCAAATGACAAATAACAAAATAAAAGTTTTGTAATTTGGTATTTGTGCTTTGTGCTTATTTTGAATTTTGTGCTTTGTAATTTGACATTAACTCCTAGATATGAAAAATCTATTCAAAGAGTTCCTAAAAGGTATTATTAGAGAAAATCCTACCTTTGTTTTGGTTTTAGGGCTCTGCCCTACTCTGGCAGTATCTACTTCGGTAATAAATGGTATAGGTATGGGAATTGCCGCTACCTTTGTTCTTTTAGGTTCTAATGTGATTGTCGCTCTGATTAAAAACATTATCCCGGCTAGAATACGTATACCGTGTTTTATTGTGGTAATAGCCACCTTCGTGACCATTACTGAAATGACGATGAAGGCATATAGCCCGGCATTAAATCGTGCCTTAGGCATATATGTGCCCTTGATTGTGGTAAACTGCATTGTCTTGGGCCGTGCTGAAGCTTATGCCCAGAAGCAGACAGTATTGAATTCTTTATTTGACGGCCTGGGTATGGGCGTAGGTTTTACCCTGGCTTTAATTTTAATTTCAGGGATAAGAGAGGCCTTGGGGTCGGGGAAAATTCTGGGCTATACTCTGGTTCAGAAGTTTGAGCCGGCGTTTGTTTTAGGTATGCCTTCGGGCGCGCTTCTGGTTATCGGTTTATTGCTTGGTTTTTTTAATATCTTAAAAGGTAGAAGAGAATGAATCCCGTTAGAGCCTTTTATCTAACGGGAAAAAATTGAGGTCTCTAACGGGATGAACGTCGCGCAGTTTTTAACCATATTTATATCTGCAGTATTCCTTTACAATGTAATATTGTCGCGCTTTTTAGGTTTATGTTCTTTTGTGGCTATTTCAAAAGAGACAAAGCCGGCGATGGCTATGAGTTTAGCTGTAATGTTTGTTACCACTATGTCTTCTATCATCACCTGGTTTATCTATAGATTTTTACTCATACCTTTTGGGCTAACTTATTTACGGACTATATCATTTATTTTAGTGATTGCCACCTTTGTGCAGTTTGTAGAGATGGTAATTAGAAAAATAAGCCCGCCGCTATATAGATTTTTTGGCATATATCTGCCTTTGATTACGGTAAATTGCGCAGTATTGGGGGTTGCGGTATTGAATGTGGATATGTTTTTTATTAATGGAAGAGCCATTACGGGAAGTTTTTATTATTCAGTATTTCAGGGCATATGCGTGGGCCTGGGTTATGCCCTGGCTATGCTTTTGATGTCAGGGATAAGAGAAAGATTAGATTTATGCAATGTCCCTAAAAGCGTAAAGGAATTTCCACTTGCCTTTATTATTGCCTCGATTATGTCTTTAAGTTTTATGGGATTTAATGGATTTAAGTTCTGATGGAAATCTTAATACCGATTTTAACTTTAGGGGTTTTGGGTTTTTTGTTCGGCATAGGATTAGCTATTGCCTCTAAGAAATTTACCGTAGAAACTGACCCGCGATTAGATAAAATTGTAGGGCTCCTATCTGGCTCAAACTGCGGTGCCTGCGGCCAAGCAGGTTGTTTTGGTTTTGCAGAAGCTGTGTTTAGCGGAAAGATGAAAATTGATAAATGCCGTGTCAGTTCAGATGTGGTGAAAGAAAATATCGCCAAAATTTTAGGCAGAAAGTTAGAAAAGGATTTAAAAAAAATTGCGGTTTTGCATTGTAACGGTGGCAGCAAAGTAAAGGATAAGTTTGTCTATAAAGGGGCCAGGGATTGCGTGGCGGCAAATTTAGTCTTGGGTGGCCAAAAGGAATGCGTATGGGGTTGTTTGGGGTTCGGAGATTGTGAAAGGGTGTGTCCTTTTGGCGCCATAAAGATGTCTGGCGAAGGTTTACCAATTGTTGATAAGGATAAATGTAAAGCCTGTAATAAATGTGTCTTGGTCTGCCCTAAGAAACTATTTACTCTTGTGCCCATAACCCATCCGGTTTACCCCGTTAGAGACTATGAGATAACAGGTAAAATAGGTGATGTCTCTAACGGGGTGTATGTTGCCTGTAGCTCTTATGATTTAGGAAAGGATACAATAGCAGTTTGCCCGATAGGTTGTATTGCCTGTCGTAAATGCGAACAGGTCTGTCCGGTTGATGCCATACATGTCATTGATAACTTAGCCGTGTTGGATTATGATAAATGTACATCTTGTGGCAAGTGCGTAGAAGTCTGCCCCACGAAAACGATAAGGAAGAGAGAATGAACCCCGCACCTTCTATAAATTCAAGAAATAAGAGAATAGGCTTGATAAAGGTGTGGGATAAAAGCTCGAATAAGAAAGAAGGTGCGGGGTGAATATTGCAGTCTTTGCCTCAGGCAGAGGGACGAATTTTGGCGCGATTATTAAGGCAACAAAATTAGGTAAAATCAAAGCAAATTTATCTTTATTAGTTTGTGATAATCCAAAAGCAGGCGCTATTGGCCGGGCAAAGAGAGCAGGGATAAAAATAGCGTTGGTAAAAAGAGAAGATTTTACAGATAAAAAAGATTTTGAAGCCAAAATTATTCAACATTTAGAAGAGAATAAAATTGATTTGATTGTTCTGGCAGGATTTATGCGCATGCTTTCACCTGAATTTGTAAGGAGGTACACAGGCCGTATCTTAAATATTCACCCCGCACTTCTACCATCCTTTAAAGGCTCAAGAAGCATCAAAGACGCCTTTGATTATGGGGTAAAGATTACCGGCGTAACCGTGCATTTTGTGGATGAGAAAATGGATCATGGGCCGATAATTTTACAGAAGGCAGTCCAGATACAAGAAGATGATACCTTAGAATCCTTAGAGAAAAAGATTCATAAAATAGAGCATCGCCTTTATCCGCAAGCTTTACGATTATATGTGGAAGGCAAGTTAAAATTAGAGGCAAGATTGGTCAGAATTTCTTCTCAGTAGGATTTTCCCAAATCGCCGCTTTATTTAAGACAATTTTATCCTGCGTAACCAAATCAGTTATTTCTACCCGAGAAAAATCCTGAAAATCATATATCTTTAGGCAATAAGTTACGGTATTTAATACTTCTTTCATGACATCTATAGGTTTATCGGGCTTTACAAGAGGTTTTATGGAATATTCCAGGATGAATGCATCATTATTGAATATGCCGTCTATCTTCTCTACTTTAAAATATTTTTTCAGGCCTTCCCCTTGAAACTCAACAGATATTCTCTGGACCATCTGTTGCGCGAGAAAATCCGGTAATCTGATATTGTACAATTTCAGATGCCGGCCTATTGTATCCTGTATGGCTTCAGGATTTACGCTGAGTTTTATAACGTATCTTTTGTTAATCTCGGTCCAGGGAATAGATTCGGCGTAAGCTTTTTTTATATCCAGCACATTACCAATAATAATGTAGTCTAAACCAATATTTATATCCGAAGCCCATAATGCAAAAAACTCCGGCGCCTTATCAGAACTGACGAAAACCCGGCCAACCGTATTTAGTATATTCCTTAATTTATCCGTCATCTCCTCATCAAAAATTTTGCCTTCTTTTACCCCATAGTCTTTATCCAGGATTTTTGCCAAGGGTAGATAAATCCAGAGCGTGGTTTCTGACCTTTGCGTGATTACATCCAGTTTATATTCATCTTTGCATATCTGCTTTACATGATAAGGGATGTCTTTTTCCTTAAAGGAAGGCTCCAGCGAATCTTGGCAACCGGATAAATTTACGTAAAGGAAAAGGCTAAAAAATAGAAGGGCGGATTTTACCAAATTCCTTGAAGATAGCTTCAATTTCATCGTAATTAAGTTCGTCTTTGGCAAGCAATTCTTGGGCGAAGCGATCAAGCAGGCCGGATTCTTTTTTGAGGAGGTCTTCAACTTCTCTCAAGGATTCCTGTAAAATTTCCTGCACTTCATTATTCAGCTGCTGTTTTATCTGTTCTGATACAAAAGAGACGCTTTCACCCCTAAACACACCATAATCCGAACGCATTGTCTCTAATAAACTATAATTACCCACCATGCCTGATTTTCCCATTCCCCATTCCCAGACCATATGATGGGCAATCCACATTGCAGTAGTAAAATCTTGGCTTACTCCGGACGTAGTTACCTTTAACTTTAATTTTTCTGCAGCATATGAACCCAGGTTTACTTTTATATCTCCTAAGTATTGTTCTCTTGTGCGCACATGAATTTCTTCCCGCGGCTGCGGCATAACAAAGCCAAGCGCTCCGCCTCGAGCAAGAATCGTAGCTTTAAAAACGTCCTTGTGCGGGGCTAAAAAATACATGGCAATGGCGTGCCCGGCTTCGTGATAAGCGATTTTTTCCCGCTCCTTTTGGGTAAAAACGATTTTATGTTTGATACCCATCTCAACCCGGTCGTAGGCTTCAGAGATTTCTTTCATTGAAATTGCCTCTTTTTTATTCCGCACGGCAATTAATGCCGCTTCTCTGATAAGGTTAGAAATATCAGCAGGGCTATTTCCTACTGTTAATTTGGCAAGCCTCAAGCGGTCAATCGTCCCATCATATTTTACTTCCTTAAAATAGTATTCAAATAATTTTTCTCTTTCATCTAGGTTAGGCAAATCCACATAGATTTTACGGTCGAATCTCCCTGGCCTGAGCAATGCCGGGTCTAAGAATCCTTCAGGGGCATTAGTTGCGCCGATGAGGATTACATTATAATCTTTTTCTTTAAGGCCATCCATTTCTATAAGGAGTTGGTTTAAGGTGGTATTGGATTCTGTCTGTCCGCCGAAACCCCGGTCAACCGCGCGCTGCGCCCCTACCGCATCAAGTTCATCAATAAAGATAATACAACCGCCTTCCACATAAGCCAATTGCCGGGCTTGTTTAAAGAGTTTTCGGATACGGCTTGCTCCTACGCCTACAAACATCTCGATAAATTCTGAGCCTGACATAGGTATGAAGGGCATATTTGCTTCGGTGGCAATTGCCTTGGCAAGATAGGTTTTACCGCAACCGGGTGGGCCCATCACCAATATCCCCCTTAGAATTTTACCTCCGATTGCCTGTAGTTTTGCGCGGTCAGTAACTAAACGCACTACTTCCATTGCTTCTTCTTTTGCCTCTTCCATACCTATGACATCTTGCCAGTGAATTTTTATATCTTTTCCTTCAACTGGTTTTTTACCTATGTGGGTAAATTTCATCTGTCCGCCACGCATCAGCCAAATCCAAAGCGCCCCGCTTAGGGGTAGGCTGATAACTTGCAGGACCAGGAAAATATAAAAGAATAGGCCATATTGGGCAAGCGCAGCTTTTTTAAAATAAGATTCAGAAGTAGACCAGGCCGTAATGGCATTACGCAGGAAAAATAGAAAAGAAATACCGAGGATGGTAGCCAGGAGTGCTACGGTAATGCCAATCCAGTGAAATTTTAAAAAAAGCTTAATCCTTCGTCCGTTCATATCTATCCAGAAAGGATAAACCTTCCTAAACCTTTAAAGGAAGGGTCAAATCATCCGGAAATAAAATACCATATTTTAATATCTGTGTCAATCTATATCAAAACTTAAATTTAAATTTAGAAAAAGCGTGGTTGACATAACTTAAATTATCCTATATAATTATTCCGAAGATAGCGACTTTTCTGGTATTACTTCGGGATCCCGAAGTAATACTTTGTAGAGAATTTCATTCGGGATAAAACTATGGAATTAAGCGAGATTATTGCCCAAAGAAAGGCAAAATTTGAGCGTCTTTCGGCAAAAGGCGCAAATTTATATTATAATCAGCCTTTCACCGGCCGTATCAATATTGGCGAAGCCCGGCAAAATTTTCAGGAAGGAAGGTCGATAAATATTGCCGGTCGGATTATAGCTAGGCGTTCTCATGGTAAGGCGGTCTTTCTGGATTTGAAAGACTCTACCGGCAAAATTCAACTTTATCTTAGGTTAGACTTTGTGGGAGAGGAAAAATTCAATACCTTGGAAGATATTGATATTGCGGATATCATAAGCGTAAAAGGTGAACTATTTAAGACCCATGCGGGTGAGCTTACGGTTAAAGCAGAGGACTTCGTGGTTTTGGCCAAGGCCTTAAGGCCGCTTCCGGAGAAATGGCACGGCTTAAAAGATGTGGAATTACGTTACCGCCAGCGTTATTTAGATTTAATTGCTAATGAAGAGGTAGGGAAGGTATTTTTGATGCGCTCGCGGATTATTCGAACAATAAGGAATTTTTTGGACGATAAAGGTTTCCTGGAAGTAGAGACACCGATGATGCATCCTATACCCGGGGGTGCCGCCGGACGGCCTTTTAAAACACACCATAATGAATATGATTCGGATTTATACCTAAGGATTGCTCCGGAGTTATATCTTAAGCAGCTTTTGGTGGGCGGACTGGATAAGGTCTATGAGATAAACCGCAGTTTCCGCAACGAAGGCGTATCCACAAAACACAATCCGGAATTTACCATGCTGGAGGTTTACCGGGCTTACGCAAATTATGAAGATATGATGCAATTAGCCGAAGAGCTCATTATTTATGTAGCCAAAGAAGTATTGGGGGATTTAAGTTTTCTTTATCAGGGGAAAACCGTAGAGTTAAGCCCGCCCTGGCAAAGACGTTCCTTTGCCGAGCTCGTAAAAGAAAAATTTGGTATCGAGCCGGACGATGAGGCGCCGGTTATGTTAAAGAAACTACAGAGTAAAGGGTTCACCCAGGGTGCGGGCTCGCTTACCCGCTCGCAGGTTGCCAAGCTCATCGAAGATATATTAGAGCAGGATATGAACCCCGTTAGAAATACCAAAGCTATAACAGGTGAAGGAAAAATTTCTAACGGGGTGAATGTTACTCCAGTATTTGTTACGGATTATTTTACCAATTTATGCCCTTTGGCTAAGACCAAGAAAGACAACTCTCTAATTTCAGAAAGATTTGAGTTATATGTAGCGGGTTTAGAAATAGGCAATGCTTATTCAGAATTAAATGACCCCATAGAACAGAAGAGGCGCTTTGAGGTCGAGATTAAAGAGATGGGAACCGATGAGAAGAAAGCGATCGACGAAGATTTTGTTTTGGCGTTGGAACATGGTATGCCGCCCGCAGGCGGTTTGGGTATAGGTATAGATAGGTTGGTAATGTTATTTACGGGTCAGCCGTCAATCAGGGATGTGATTTTATTTCCTTTGTTGAGGTCAGAACAAAAATGAGAACTGAATTATTTATAAGCTGGCGTTATCTTATTACTAAAAGAAAAGAAAAATTTATTTCACTTATTAGTATTATTTCTATTTTAGGCATAGCTATAGGCGTGATGGCGCTTATTGTGGTTATTGGGGTAATGACTGGTTTTGACAAGGATTTACGCGATAAGATCGTTGGCAACTATTCGCATATTACGATAACGAGCTATAAAGGCATAGATGATAAGGAATACGTTCAGATATTAAACAAGATTTCTGCCAATCCGCAAATTAAAGGCATCAGCCCTTATGTCCAGGGCCAGGTTTTAATTAAAGAAGGGAATCGATTCATTGCAGTGGGCTTAAAAGGAATAAACCCTCAAACAGAATCTTCGGTTACAAAGCTCAAAAAATACCTGACCGCAGGCAATATGGATAGCTTAGGACAGGATAAGGTAATTATTGGCAAGGAATTAGCTTTATACTTAGGATTAGGCCTAAATTCAGACCTTACTATCTATTCGCCTTTTGGCAAAGAACGCAATTTAAAAGTGGTAGGCATATTTAATTCGGGGATGTATGATTACGATTTAAATCTGGTATTTACTGACACCAAGACAGCACAGGATATATTAGGTTTAAATAATAAATTCAGCGCCATTGCCGTAAAATTAGATAACCTTAATTTAGCGGCTCAGGTTAAAGTTGAACTTAGCAATATCCTGGGCTTTGATTATAATCTGAAGACCTGGATGGAGGCAAATCAGAATTTCTTTGCTGCCTTAAAATTAGAAAAACTGACCATGTTTATTATATTAACATTAATAATCCTGGTTGCTTCTTTTAATATTATAAGCACGCTTGTGGTGATGGTGGTTGAGAAAACCAGAGATATCGGGATATTAAAAGCCATAGGCATGACCTCTGCTAGAATTAGAAATATTTTTACTTACGAAGGTTTGATTATCGGAACTCTGGGTACTTTCTCTGGCACCGTCGGCGGGGTCCTGCTATGCGGTTTATTAAAAAAATATCAATTTATAAAATTGCCTCAGGATATATATTATATTGATAGACTGCCGGTATCTATAGAATTCTGGCCGGATATTACTTTGATTATACTGGCAGCAATAGCCATTATCTTGATCTCAACTATTTATCCTGCACGCAAGGCTAGCCGATTAAATCCGGTTGAAGCATTAAGGTACGAATAAAAGTTATAAGTTATAAGTTATATGTTATATGTTAGAAGCCAAGGGTATACACAAGGTTTATTATAACGGTAATAAACAATTAGAAGTATTGAAGGGCGTAAATTTAAGCATAGCGAAAGGTAAGTTCGTGGCCATAGTCGGGCCATCAGGTGCGGGTAAATCTACATTGCTGCATATCTTAGGCGGCTTAGATACACCGACGCAAGGTGAAGTTATTTTTGAACAAAAAGATATCTATGGCTTAAGCGATGCACAGCTTTCCAAGATAAGAAATGAAAGAATAGGTTTTGTGTTTCAGTTTTACCATTTGTTATCGGAATTTACGGTCTGGGAAAATGTATCTATGCCTGCTTTGGTTAGTTACGAGTTACGAGTTACGAGTTACGAGTTAAGGAAAAGGGCTTTGGAAATTCTGGAAAACGTAGGTTTAAACCAGAGATTAACGCATTTTCCCAGCCAGCTTTCCGGAGGAGAACAGCAGAGAGTGGCGATTGCGCGCGCGTTGATAAATAAGCCAGGCTTGCTTTTATGCGATGAGCCTACGGGTAATCTCGATTCTAAAAACAGCGATGAGATAATTGCATTGGTGAAAAAAATAAATCTGGAAAATCAGATGTCCGTAGTTTTAGTAACGCATAATGCAGAATTAGCAAAGACGGCCCAGGTTGTATATCATTTGAGAGACGGGGTATTGGTGAATTAAGTGTATAAGTTTATAAGTGTGTAAGTGTGTAAGAGAAAACTTACAAACTTTACACTTAGACACTTTACACTCCGAGCGACGAAAGGAGCGAGAATGAAGGTTTATATCAATGGCAAGTTTTATGAAAAAAAGGAAGCCAAAATTTCTGTGTTTGACCACGGGCTTTTATACGGCGACGGCGTATTTGAAGGAATACGTTCCTATAATCGTTTGGTTTTTAAGTTGAAGGAGCACATTGACAGGCTTTTCGAATCAGCGCATACCATAATGCTTAAGGTCCCCTTTCCTCGAGAGCAAATTATAAAGGCAGTTATCTTAACCTTAAAAGAGAACAATCTTAAGGACGCATATGTACGGCTTGTGGTTACGCGCGGCGAAGGAGATCTGGGGCTTGACCCGCGTAAATGCGAAGGAAAAGCTGCAATCATAATCATTGCCGATAAAATAGCCTTATATCCTCAAGAATTCTATAAAAAGGGCTTAGAAATTATTACTGTGCCCACCATAAGAAATCTTCCCGAGGCGCTGAATCCCCAGATAAAATCCTTGAACTACCTGAATAATATCCTGGCAAAGATTGAGGCAACAAATATGGGTTACGAAGAGGCGATTATGTTGGATTCGTTGGGTTATGTGGCAGAATGCACAGGCGATAACATTTTTATTACCAAGTCCAATCATCTCTATACGCCTCCGCAATGCATGGGGACTTTAAGAGGAATTACGCGTGATACAGTTTTAGAGATTGCCAGAAGAGACAAGATTCCGGTGCATGAGCATGTGCTTACGCGTCATGAAGTGTATATTTCCGATGAATGTTTTTTAACCGGTACGGCTGCAGAGATTATACCGGTGGTAAAGGTCGATGGCCGTGTTATCGGTGACGGTAAACCTGGTAAGATTACTCTCAGCTTGACAAAGAAGTTTAAAGAGCTGACCAAAAGAGAGGGAGTTAAATATTAGTGTGTAAGTTTGTAAGTGTGTAAGTTTGTAACTGAAAACTTAGAAACTTTACACTTAAACACTTTACACTCCGAGCGACAGGAGGAGCGAGGATGTTATGCGATATTTGCGGTAAAAATCCTGCAACCGTACATTTGACTGAAATCATCGATAACCAGATGAACGAACTTCATCTTTGTGAACAGTGTGCTCATCAGAAGAGTTTACAAATGGAACAACAGTTCGGCCTGAGCGAACTTTTAGGAGGGTTGGTTGAGTTTGAGAAACCCACTAAAGGAAAAGAGGACGCTGTTAGCATTAAATGCGCAAATTGCGGGCTTACCTATGCTGACTTTAAAAAGATCGGACGGCTCGGATGCGGTGAATGTTATAGTACATTCAAAAAATACCTCGGGCCCCTATTAAAGAAAATCCATGGTTCAATCCTTCATTTTGGCAAGTCTCCGTTTAGGGTGGTCAGAGTTTTGGACAAAAGAGGAGATTTGCAAGCCCTGCGAAACCAACTGCAGAAAGCAATTGAAACCGAGTCATTTGAGGAGGCAGCCAGGATCCGCGATAAAATAAAAGAGTTAGAAAGAAAACAATCGCAAAATGGAGCCCACCCGGGCTAAAGTCCGGCGTTCCTAAGGGCGGAATACTCAATGAGGCCAAGACTTACGGAAGTGCATAAGCACGACGTAAGTCGTTTGGTCGAATTGATCCTGTGCTTACGCAGAAAATTTCTTTGAAATTTTCAAGTGTTTAAGCGCGGGATCTATGCAAACGATACTCAAGCAGCCACAACTTATCCGCGCCTAAAGGGCGCAGGTTTACAGGCCGCGGAGTATAATAACGGCTCATAAGGAAAAGACATGAAACTAAATGACCTCGTAAATCATAGCAGCGAATGGCTGAAAGGCAGCGGCCCTAATTCCGATATTGTTATTTCCAGCCGTATACGCTTAGCCAGAAATTTGGATAAAATTCCTTTTCCGCACTGGGCAAACAAAAAACAAAGCGAGGGAGTGCTCAATGCGATTACAGAGGCGGCAGGTAAAGTAGATTATCTGAAATCTACCGCGACCTTTAATTTAGCAGATTTAGACAGCGTAGATAAACAGTTCTTAATTGAAAGGCACCTGATGTCTTATGAACACGGCCAGAGAGCAAATCACAAGGCAGTCATAATTGACAATGAAGAGATATTAGCAATAATGATTAACGAAGAAGACCATATCAGGATGCAGGTGATGCAGTCGGGTTTTAATCTTTTCGAGGCCTGGAATATTATTGATAAGATAGACGATTGTCTGGCCAAAGAGTTAAATTTTGCTTTTTTGGCAGATTGGGGTTATTTGACTGCCTGTCCTACAAATACCGGTACGGGTATGCGCGGTTCAGCGATGTTGCATCTGCCTGCATTGGTAATGACAACCCAGATCAGTCGCGTCCTGGCTGCTATTTCCAAGTTAAGTTTTACTACGCGCGGCCTATATGGTGAAGGCACACAAGCAACAGGCAATTTTTTTCAGGTATCGAATCAGGTTTCTTTGGGCCATAGCGAAGGCGATATTATTGAAAATATTAATGGCTTGATTAGGCGGATTATTGAGCAGGAAAGCCAGGCAAGAGAGATGATGTTATCCCGAAATAGGGCGGTATTAGAAGATAGAATCAACCGCAGTTTCGGAATACTGAAGAGCGCACATATTATAACGAGCCAGGAAACTATTGAGTTATTATCGATGGTAAGATTGGGTTGCGACCTGGGGATGATTAAGGACCTCGACCGGCGCACAATAAATGAGTTATTTATTATTACCCAGCCTGCGCATCTACAGAAAATAGAGAATAAAAAGCTTTCTAGCCAGGAAAGGGATGTAAAGAGAGCAGAGTTGATTAGGAGCAGATTAAAAATATAAGTGTCAATGTGTCAATGTGTCAATGTGTCAAAGAAAAGGTTTAACTTTGATACCCTGATACTTTGATACTCTGACACAAACGAGTTTATCTAAGGAGGAAGTAATGTTTAATCGATTTACAGAGAGAGCCAGAAAAGTAGTAATTTTAGCCAAGGAAGAGGCAAGGCGTTTCAATCACGATTATATCGGAACAGAGCATATATTGTTAGGTTTAGTGCGTGAAGGCGAAGGCGTGGCTGCGAGCGTATTACAGAAGGTAGGTGTTTCTTTAGAAAAGATACGCCTGGAGATTGAAAAATTAGTGCAGCCCGGCCCTACCACACAGATTATCGGAGACATACCGTTTACCCCCCGCGCAAAAAAGGCATTGGAATTAGCTGCCGAAGAAGCGCGTGCATTAGGGCATAATTATATTGGCACAGAACATCTTCTCCTGGGGCTCATCCGTGAAGGAGAAGGCATGGCTTCTCAAGTATTATTAAACCTTGGGTTAGACTTAAATACAGTAAGGAATGAAGTAATGGAGCTTCTCGGTTCGACATTGCCGAACTTCGGCGCAAGCTCTACCCCAAAAACAAAGACTCCGGCATTGGATGCCTTTGGCAGAAATTTGACTGAATTAGCCAGAGAAAATAAACTCGATCCTGTGATCGGCCGCCAGAATGAAATTGAACGCGTCATTCAAATATTAAGCAGGCGTACGAAGAATAATCCGGTTTTATTAGGCGAGGCAGGAGTGGGAAAGACCGCTATAGTTGAAGGCCTTGCCCAATCCATTGTTGCCGGGAATGTCCCTGAGGTATTGCGCAATAGACGCAT
>DCOU01000119.1:20981-24533 GCA_002322525.1 Candidatus Omnitrophica bacterium UBA1562
GATGAATTACATACGCTTGTAGGCGCTGGCGCAGCAGAGGGTGCGATTGATGCTTCTAATATTTTAAAACCCGCGCTTTCGCGGGGTGAGATGCAATGTATCGGCGCAACTACTATGGATGAGTATAGGAAATATATTGAAAAGGACGCAGCCCTGGAGCGCAGGTTCCAGACCATAATGGTTGAGCCGCCTTCTGTAGGCGAGACTATTGAGATATTAAAGGGCCTGCGTGACAGATACGAAGCACACCATCGCGTGCACTTTTTGGATGAGGCATTGGAGGCAGCAGCAAAATTATCCGACCGTTATATCTCAGGCCGTTTCCTTCCTGATAAAGCAGTGGATTTAATTGATGAGGCGGGTTCCCGTGCAAGACTGAATGTTTTAGTTGTGCCGCCTGAGATTAAGCAATTGGAAGAAAAGGTGGAGTCTCTCAAAAAAGAAAAAGAGTCTTATATCAAAAGTCAGCTTTTTGAGAAGGCAGCGGCATTAAGAGACCAGGAAAGGCAGGTGCGTCAGGATTTAGAGCGATTAAACCGGGAATGGTCACAGGCCAAAGATAAGATGCGCCCTGAACTCGGCGAGGAGGAGATTGCTAAAATTGTCTCACAGTGGACAGGCGTTCCGATATTTCGATTGGAGGAAAAAGAAAGCGCGAAATTATTAAAGATAGAAGAAGAATTGCATAAACGTGTAGTGGGCCAGGATGAGGCTATATCTGCGATTGCCCATGCAGTAAGGCGTTCGCGCTCAGGCATCAAGGATCCTAAGAGGCCTATTGGTTCATTTATATTTTTAGGCCCTACAGGCGTAGGTAAAACCCTTTTGGCCCGTGCCTTGGCTGAGTTTATGTTTGGCGATGAAGATGCGCTTTTGCAATTGGACATGTCAGAGTATATGGAAAAATTCAATGTTTCCCGTTTAGTAGGCGCGCCTCCCGGATACGTGGGGTATGAAGAGGGTGGCCAACTTACCGAGAAAGTAAGGCGCAGGCCCTACGCAGTTATATTATTGGATGAGATTGAAAAGGCGCATCCGGATGTATTTAATATACTCCTTCAGGTATTTGAAGACGGCCGTCTTACTGATAGTTTTGGCAGGAAAGTAGATTTTAGGAATACAGTGGTAATTATGACCTCTAATGTGGGAGCGGAATTAATTCGTAAAACGGGCTCACTGGGTTTTAAAGCGCAAAAAGAAGAAGTAACTTATCAAGATATGAAAGAAAAGTTACTTGAAGAAGTAAAACGCACCTTTAAACCGGAGTTCTTAAACCGCATAGATGACACTATAGTTTTTAGGCCGCTGGTTAAAGAAGACTTGCAACGCATTATTGATATCGAAATAGGTTTTGTTGCTGATAGGCTTAAGGAACAAAATATAATATTAGATGTTAGTCAAGAGGCAAAAGATTTTCTCATCGAAAAAGGCTTTGATCCTGTATTCGGAGCCAGGCCCCTTAAGAGAACAATACAAAGGTTTTTGGAAGATTCCTTAGCATCTGGAATAATTTCCAAGAAGTTTAAAGATGGTTTACCGATTAAAGTATTGCACAAAAATCAAGAACTGATTCTTGAACAATGAACCCCGTTAGAAACTATTATTCTAGCGGGGTTAATTGGAGGTTTCTAACGGGGTGAAAAAATTATTCTTAATTTTAGGTAAAAAGGTATTGGCATTATTCTCTTTCTTGGGAGGCTTGAGTAGTTTAGCGTCCCAAACTTTTTATTGGCTATTTATTCCACCTTTTAAAAAAGAACGCATCTTTGAACAATGCAAAAAGGCAGGCGTGGATAGTTTCCCCATAATTTCCCTGGTTGCTTTTTTTATTGGTATGATTATGGCGCTGCAGACTGCCGTTCAAATGCAGCGGCTCGGAGCCGAGATGTACATTGCCAGTATTGTCGCGCTTTCTACGGTCAGGGAACTGGGGCCGGTTATTACTGCGCTCGTCGTGGCAGGAAGAGTGGGTGCGTCAATTACTGCTGAAATTGGCTCCATGCAGGTCACCGAACAAATAGATGCCCTGCAGACACTCGCTACAAATCCCATAAAATATCTGATAGTTCCGCGGCTTCTGGCTTTAAGTATAATGGTGCCTATCTTAACGTTATACGCCAATATCATCGGCATATTCGGCAGTTATCTTATCTGTGTATATAGATTAGGCGTCTCTTCTGGTATGTATCGGTATATTACCTTTAGCGCACTGCTCTACAAAGATTTATTTACCGGTCTGTCTAAGGCAGTATTTTTTGGCATGATCATTGCCTTTGTGAGTTGCTATGAAGGGTTCAATGTAGAAGGCGGAGCCGAGGGTGTGGGTAAGGCAACTGCGCGGGCTGTGGTGACGATGTTTATTCTGATTATCGCCTGTGACTGCTTCTTCACCGCCTTGTTTTATTTTATTTTTCCTTAATGAGCCCACAACTTACGAACACGAAGTGTGAGTAAGTTGTTTGGGCGAATTAACCCCGAAGCTTACACAGAACATTTCGAAGAAATGTTCAAGTGCTTAAGCGAGGGATACATGTTAACAGTAATCATCCCGCCTCGTGAAATGCGGCAAAATTCTGTTCCATAATTTTGCCGCACTCGGCGGGATAAGTTCGGCCAACAAACTTACATTCACTTCGTTCTGTAAGTTTGGGCCTCACTTATGATAGAGATAAAAGGACTGA
The DNA here is from genome assembly GCA_002322525.1 of Candidatus Omnitrophica bacterium UBA1562. Taxonomy (GTDB): domain Bacteria; phylum Omnitrophota; class Gorgyraeia; order Gygaellales; family Profunditerraquicolaceae; genus UBA1562. Next base: position 23,663 of record DCOU01000119.1, read on the forward strand.
CAAAATCATTTAATACGCATAAGGTTTTAGATAACCTTAACCTTACGATTGAAAAAGGGACAACCTGTGTGATTATTGGACGCTCAGGCTGCGGCAAATCTATTTTATTAAAACATATTGTGCGCGTATTGATGCCCGATAAAGGCAAAATTTATATTGATGGCAAAGACCTCGATATGTTAAACGAAAAAGAATTAGATAATTTGAGGCTCAGGATGGGATTGGTTTTTCAAGGCGGCGCGCTCTTTGATTCTTTAACCGTGGGTGAGAATGTAGGGTTCGGCCTTATCGAACATACCAAAATTAGCCAGAAGGAATTATTGGAAAGGATAGAAGAGGCATTGTCTTTGGTGGGGTTGGGCGGTATTGTAAATCTTACGCCTGCGGAATTAAGCGGCGGGATGAAGAAACGCGTGGCCTTGGCCCGCGCGATATGCATAAAACCGGATATTATATTTTACGACGAGCCTACAACCGGCGTTGACCCCATTACGGCAGATAGTATAAATGAACTCATCAAAACTCTTCATGATAAATTAAAGGTTACCTCTGTTGTAGTAACGCATGATATGAAGAGCGCATACAGAGTAGCGGATAAAATCTCTATGCTTTATCAGGGTAAGATTATTGCTGAGGGCACCCCGGAAGAAATTCAAAATACACAGCATCCCGTAGTGCATCAGTTTATCAACGGATTAGCGCAGGGCCCGATAACAGAGACGTTAGATAGTTTTAAGTGAGGCCACAACTTATGGAACGAAGCGAACCCCGTTAGAAATTTTGTTTTATCGGGTAGTAAAAATGGTATTTCTAACAGGGTGAACATAAATTGTGAGACCGAACTTATACCGGCCCTGGTCAATCTGAAAGA
>DCOU01000031.1 GCA_002322525.1 Candidatus Omnitrophica bacterium UBA1562
CACCCTCTCCTCAGGCTTGCCTCTGGTTAAAATAATCAGCTTTGGCTTGCCCCATTTTTTCTTCAATTCTCTCTCCATCTTGCTACCTCATATTCATTTCGTTAATTTGTGTTGCACTACATTATAAGCGTTTGCACGAACGGAGTAGCAGCCGAAAGGCTGCGCAAAGAAGGTGGACGCGGCCTTTCGGCTGCTACTCCGGCTATTAAGAACTTCTTTGACAAGGCACTACTTATCTGGACAGCATTACAACTGCCTCAAGACATCCACTGCCCTCCCGCTCTTGTCAAACTCAAGCACATAACAAGGAACTTCTGTACCAATTTTATCAACTAAGGCAAGTGTCTTCTCCCACCAATCAACAGTTACAAATGGCTTTATCAGGCAGGACAATAGCCCTTTAGTTATTTCTTTTTTATCCTCTAGCGGTATAATCCGATTCTCATCGGATTTCTCCAAAAACATAATTGCCTTTAAGGCCGCGGAATTTGCTGATACATCCGGCACGTCCCCATGGCTCCAGGTGCCGTAAATATTAAAATCGCCTGCTTGTTTGCGCACAATAATGCGGTCATCGCAGAGTATCTCGGCCTTGCCTTTTAGCATTGTTGCCATCGTAGATTTTCCTGCCTCAGAATGGCCTACAAAAAGTAACCCTTTGCCTTCAAAATTCACGCCGCAGGCATGTAAATAACATCCATTTCTATCAGCTAAAATCCGGCCAAGGAGTATCTGGTCCGAAGGAAACATAGTCAGAGAGTGTAAATTCCCTTTTAAGAATGTTCCTTCCTTATCATTATAAATTTTGGCCCTGGTATGACTGGAGTTAAATGTTACAACGCGGTGCAGGCTTTTATCCCCCTGAGTCGGAGAAATCCCCAAATAAATCCATGAGCCGTTATTTTTATATATTGCCCAGGGGGCCTTGCGATAAACCTCTTTGCCGAAATCTTTGCCGTCTAAATCCGGCAGAGAAAAATGATGCCGGATATAAATCGTATCTTCTCCCGGCCCATTAACCTCAAATTGTTTAAATTTTGGGTGGAAAGTTTGCTCATTTATAGGCAAATCAGATTCAACCTGCACTGTTATATCAGCGATTTTAAAGTAACGCCTGTGATTCTTTTGCCAGTTTTCTTTGAATTTACGGTTTTCTTTAGCCACAGCGCAGAGGTATTCTATTTTTTTATTAAAATCCCGGTGCTCAAGGTAAGCGTAAACCGGACAGATTCTACAGTCCTTACACAAATCGCAGGTGCCGCAATTTTTCTTGTATTCTTCTGTAATTTTAATTTTAACTGCTAAAGAGGGGATAAAATTCTCCCAACAGTCCTGGAAACTCCCCTTTCTTAAATCATAACGCATTTCATCATCTTTAATAAAACAGCAGAAAGTCATTTTTCCATAGGGGTCAATATGAAAATCGCGCCGGGTATTTATGCAGGAAGAAAAAAGGTGGCCGTTGTCCGCGGCTTGGTAACAATTGCTCCTCTCTTCCTTAAACCATTCCTCATAGGACAGATCCGGCTTATCTAATTCAACTGCTTCTTTAGGCGCTAACCTCTGACGGGTTATTTCCGCGTTTCTTTCCCTGTCACCACAAGCTGAAAGATAAAGCCAACTGGCGCCAATTCTATAATGCTTGCTTAAAGATTCAGCCAACTTCATCATATCCTTAAACTGGTGATAATTATCTTTCATCGGGATAAGCTGAACAATAAAGCCCGCCCCTGCCTCTTTCAAATATCTGAAACCCCGCATAGTCTGCTCAAATGAACCGGGGTTGCGGGTGACATGATCGTGGATATCAGCCGTAGCGCCATAAAGGGCTATCATTTTAGTGCCTTTTCTTTTTAAGGACTTGGCTATTTCAGGTGTAATCAAGGCGCCGTTAGTATTTATGGAATATGAGCCAGAATGGTTGGTAATATAATCAAATATCTCTAAAAAAATCAGGCCTTAGCATTGGTTCGCCGCCAGAAATAGACCACTTGCGGCAGCCCATTGCTTTTGCCTCATCAACAACGCCTTTTATTTCTTCGAAAGAAAGTTCGTCTTTCTTTTCCTGAGATTCAGGCGGAATCCTTAACCAGCAGTGCCGGCAGTTATTGTTACAGCGGTAGGTTAAGTCAATACTGCCTTCTAAGGGTAGGCGAGGTAAATTGTTTATTTTTACTTTTTCCAGATACTCTTCTGCCATATCTAAGAAATAAGATACTATCGAAATAACCAATAACCAAGAAACAAGCTCCAAACAAATTCCAATATCCAATAACCAATCACCAAACCACAGTTTTTATTTGGTTATTTGAATTTGGTTATTGGTCATTGTTTGGTTATTGTTTCTTGGAGCTTGGTTATTTACTAATTTGTCTCACGTGTAACATTTTAGGTCGGACCTATTTTGTCTCAGGGTCAAATCCCAAGGGACCAAGGAATAGTGGCCTACGTGCCCCCGTAGGCATCGCAGAGCACTGTGCAGTTGGTAGGGACATCTGTTCGGCACATATCATAGCCCATGTCTGGCCCATCTGTTCCGCCGACTTTGCACTGGCTTAGCACCCTCTCCTCGGGTTTTCCCCTGGTTAAAATAATCAGCTTCGGCTTGCTCCATTTTTCTTTTTGTTTTCCTCTTGCATCAAAGGCCTCCTTGGTTAATTTACCCAGCCCTTCACGAAATTCTATTTTGTTACACTAACCTTATCCCTTTTACAGCCTCAACAAAGAAACGATTATCTTCGGCAAGAGCTGAACTTAGTTCCTTGCGGGTTTTTACCAACACATCTACCGGCACAGGGGCCTCTAAAAATTCCAGAATAAACTCATCCTGCCTGTCTATCATCCTGCGATGTTCATCTGAAACCACTACCAGCACGTCGGCATCGCTGTGTATTCCGGCACTGCCTTTGGCAAAAGAACCGAATAAGTAAACTGTTTCTATGTTCTTATTTTTCTTAGCTAAGTTTAAGGCTATATCTTTTAATTCCCCGATAATCTCTTGTTCGTTAATAAATCTGGGCTTTGACGAAGGAAAGAATATCTTCTGCATACCTTATTGCCTCCTGCGCCTCTTTCTCTGTGTAATAATCTGCTGAAGCCCCTGCAGCAAATCCATTGGGGTAACGCGTAAGAATATAAAGTTTATCCAGATAGACTGCTTTATTTAACAGTCCCCTGTCTATCTTTATTTTATCCTGTGGCAGTTCTTTAAGCAACTTAACCACCACATGGCCCCAGCCTTCACCACCCAAAAAATCATAAAGCGCCTTCAGAGATTTTTCTGCGCATTGTTGACTGGCAAAACACGACCAATTATAGTCTCTCATCCCAAGTGATTTCTTGGCGTGTTCTAAATCGCTTTCTGCCTGGGCCAGCCAGTCCTTAAAACGTTTTCCCATAATTACCTCGCTTTCTAATCATAAACTGTAACTCCACAATCCGCCCCCCAGAAAAAGGCAAAGTAAACTTTGCAACTACAACTATAGCTTTTATATCTTCCTATACTATTAAGCTATTCAAATCAATGATATATTAAAATATAGTGGATGTCAAACTAAAATCCCCTTTAATGAAGGTAAATGCAATGCATCGCAAACCTTGCATATCTCTGTACAATTTCTATCTCCTTTCAATAAATAACTCCTTATGCTTCTAAATTCATCAGAAAACCATATATCCTTAAGATTAGCTTCTCTAGCGTTTCCCATTTTAACACGCCATAGGCCATCAGCACAGCATAAAGGGACTGTTCCGTCATATCCTACGACCATCTCCATTAAGGGCCTCAGACAAATAAGGTTTAATGCCTTTTTTAAAAGGAATTCGGCATTAGGGCTTTGGCCTGCGCGGTTTCCAAAAAAGTCATTCTTAAGTCTATAATCAATTATGACCTCGCCTCTAATTAAAGATAAATCCTTTATTACATCCCTCACGGAAGGGATCAATTCGTGCTCATCATTATAATTATCTATTATTATCCTATTCAAGCCCGCATCAAACAGCTGATTTGCCAATTTTATATCTATAAGAATGCCGTTTGTATATAAATAAAAATAATTGGTGTTCAATAAACCCCTCGCTCTTTTGTATCCAGGAAACCAATCTTTTATCCAAAAGCGGCTCGTTATTGCAATGAAACCCCACGCTCCCTTTAAAAGAAATGTCTTTTAATTCTTTTAATATCTTTGCATACAAATCCTCTGACATGAAATTTCCAGGTTTTCTTGCCCCGGCTTTAGAAGACACGGGACAAAAAATACAATCGTTATTGCAATAAGACACAGTCTCGATAAAAATTTTTTTGAATATCCCTCCCTTATCATATCTCACTGTCATATGTTTAATAAAAATCTCTTTTAATTTAAGATATTTTACCAAAGATAAAGGATTGGTATATATCCACCTCCTTATTTTTGATTTAACCCGACAAATATATCTATTATTATTGCGTATCTTAATACGCGCCATTTCATTCACCTTTGTCTTTTTTTATGCTATAATCAGCTATTATGAAAAGAAACATTAATAATGAGTATCGACTGATATTGTTATTATCTCGGCTAAAAATAACCCCTCTCATCCAGCAAGAAATCAAAAAACTCCTGCTTAATTATATTGACTGGGATTTTGTAATAAAGGCCTCTAACCACCAGGGCGTCTTGCCTTTTTTATATTATAACATAGAAAAACTTGAATTCCAAAATCTAATCCCTGCTGATATTTTTTTATATATGAAAAAATATTACTACTCCAATCTAAAAAGAAATGTACTGATTGAAAAAGAGATTTATTCCCTGCTGAAAACAGCAAACAGTAAACATATTGTAATCATTCCTTTTAAGGGATTTGCCTTAATTCAAACCCTCTACCATAATCCCGCTTTAAGAACAATGGCGGATATAGATATATTAGTTAAAAAAGAGGATACAGAAAAATTGAGGACTATTTTCATGGAATCAGGATATGCAGAAAATAAAGCGCACATTGGACATAATATAACGGTTTTCATAAAACATTTTTTGTCCAATATACCCATAATCATAGAAATTCATGATACGATTGTCCCGCCAAGGCCTTATAAGTTAAATCTCCCTGATCTCTGGAATAGGGCTCAAGAAAAAATCATCAATAACGAAAAAATATTCTATCTTTCGCCAGAAGACACCTTTTTAT
>DCOU01000156.1 GCA_002322525.1 Candidatus Omnitrophica bacterium UBA1562
TAATAACTACCATAGATAAAAAACGATTTAAAAATCATTTTAAAGTATTTTCTACCTCATTCTGGAAATATTTTTGTATCCTGAAACCCTAATTCATAAATAAGTTTCTCTGCTAAATACATTTTACCTTGTTCCCTCAGATACCGATCAAGTCAATTTTCCTGTTGGGCCTGCGGCGCGGCGGAATATAGGTATTATTTTTTACCTCTCCTTAACTGTTTGAAATACTGTCTAAAATATTCTGCCTCCGCCTCTATTGCCTCATCTTCATCCTCACCCTTTCTATGCGCTCCTTCATGGCTATCGTTTGCACCAAATGCAAAATTAGAGAATCTTTCGCCCACATTGGATTCTGTATGCTGATTTTCTGTAGTATGCGTAGGAAGTAAAAGGCTTAAAAATAAGATAAATGGCAGTAAACCCGGAGAAAGTAATGGAACTAAAATATAGCCAAGATGGTATGACGGAGACGTGATAAATACCAGAGTATAACAGAGAAATGCCCTAAACCAGTTTTCAATACCCACTATAAAGAATCCCGCTGCGACAAGCGGTTCCCTGATATAATGTAATGCCACCCAAATCTGTGTTATGGGCCGGGAATACATATGCGAACCAGAATTACTAGCGGTCGGCCGCGGACGCGGCAAAGAATTAGACTCAGCCGATAATCCTGTAGCCATCCCTACGGTATAACCTGCCGGCTCCAAATCGTCACGGGGCGTCAACTGGATATTATTCTGAACCCACAGCCAAGACATAAAAACCTGAAATTTCTCCAATTTTTCCCTCCATGAACTCGTAAAATCCAAGAGAGGATGGGATATTCCGACAGAGGCACTACCAGAGAGCCTCTCCATAAGCTCCGTAACACCGTCAACTTCTGTCGGCATGCCGTTTCGTATAGCGCGCGCAGTATCAGTAAGTTTTGTGAGCCAACCCATAGCTAATTCATACTTTTCCTTACTTTTGTCTTCTGCGGCTTGGCATTTAACCTCCAGTTTCCCTTTTACCCGCCCGATTTCTCCCTCTAATTCCTGTAAAGAGTTATTCAATGAGCTCAAATGGAGCTTTACGAAGCTACGCATTGAATCAGGGACAAAGAGGCTATGGTCGGATTCCAGCAATCCTTGTAATCCTTCGCTATCAACGCCCATGAATCCTTCTATAAATCTGCGGATGTTAATCTTATACATGATAATAAAATATAGCTTGACTATATTATCTATTGCGGGTGCAAGTGTTAGTTCTGTCTTGGCGTTCCAGTTAAATACCTCCCCCCAGTTAGGCCGCTTTGGTTTGACGCCTTCAAGAACTGACTTCATATGCACTTGGTAGAAAGGAGATAATTCCGGGTCGGCTCTCAGGCTCAGGGAGGCAGTGGAAGCTGCAAAGGTTTTCTCATAGGCCCTGCCTTTTTCATCAAATACCGCTACCCGATAACCGGACTCAGGCCTATAAAATATCTCTGCCAGTCTATCGTTTGTGGGTAACCAAATAAGCTGGGCATATACTGTATGATTGCCTATTATTATCCGGCGCAGGACTAAGCCCTGCCAAGGCTTACCTTTGAGTTCGCCGCGAAGATATCCTGCTCGCCTGCCCCATGTCAGGCCGAAAGCAACCCGCATTCCATTAATCTTTATCTGGTGGGTCATCTCAGGCGTAAAATAACTGGCGACAAAAATATCGCCAGAGGCATCTCTTGTATCTGTTTTAAGCACAACCTTAAAGAGGTAATTTAAAAGTGTTTCGCTATAGTTATATAACAATACCTGAAAATGCTCCTTGCGAATGATTGTTTTTTCTTGATTATCTATAACTAGATAATGTCTACTGTCCCTCTTCTTGACAAAATCTACACGGCAAATCACCTCTTCCTGCGCCCCTGTTCTAACAACAAATTCTAACCACTGGATATTGCTACTGCCGCCTGCCCCATAGACAATCCTGCCGCGCGCCTTGATTTGAGTATCATACGGTAGTAACCTGAGCATATCATCAGGGATAACCTGGAAACGTATGGCATTGGCATAGATAAGGCCTTCCTCCACCGCAGACTCAAAATAAGAGGCCAAAAATTCTCTCACCCTGCGATAACTGCTTTCTGCTAAATTTACGCTGTAAGCAGATGAATCTAACAGGAGCTTGCTGTCAATAAAAAGTTTGTCATCGTGTGCGGTAATTAATAACGGCTGTTGTCCGGCTTTTTGCAAAACGGCGGCAACCACGCGATATGACTTATCAATGAATAACTTGACCTTGTGGGATATTATTTCCTGAGAAACCCCGAAGGGAATGGCGCAACATTTTTCCTTATGGAAATAGAGGCGGATGCGCCTCCTGCCCTCTTCTGATTCTACCTTGAATCTTGCTGCTTCTGCCAAGCTCAAGGCTAATTCCGCAGCGGTGCTGGCTGATAAATCCTTCTTGAGGTGCCATTCTAATGTTTTAATTAATTCTAGGGTCTGGCGTTTATCTAAAGTATCCAAAAGTTCAATCAGGGGTACAAGCCCAGCCGACTCGTTAAGTTGAGCCCACCATTTATCGTTGACTCTAAATCTTTTTTGATTTAATAAGTGGATATGTTCAATTAAAAGTTTATGTTCCAGAAGATAGCGTATAGCCAGCGCCCAGACCTTGCCTTCATCTTCTTCTCCCCCTAAATAATAAAGGGCATAGCCTTCAAAGAAAACCCTTAGCTGTTTAGGGTCTAACTGTAATATGCGCGGATTTACTACTAACTGGTACTTTCCGTCTTTTTTATATATTTGTATAGGTTGAGGGCATTTTGGCTGTAGCGCAATTTCTAACTTATAAGGCAAAGTTTCTAAAACCTTTTTCCCGCCGAATGCCCTGTGGATAATATCTAATTTTTTTTCGGTAGAAAGCCTCAATCTCCGTGCCTTATCACTGAGCTGTATTACAGCAGGATAGGTAAATGGCTTATCAGTATTACTATCTCGTATTGCCTCTAACACAAAGGGTGCGAACTGAATAAAAGCGCCACCGCCAGCCACGGAATAGGCTATAACAGCGGCAGCCAGGCCGAGGCCAAGAAGTGTTAATTTATAATGGCGATTATTCAAGAGAGTGCTTTTGTTGAAGTTAGGGCGGGTAAGAATGAAGGCAAGTGCTACGGATCCAAAAGCTACAACTATATACGGCGGCGGGATATTCAGGTGAAGCTCGAGCCAAGCCATGAGCTGGGAAAGTATAGCTGATGCATTGCCCAAGACAGAGCCCGCGCCCAGGATAACCGGCAGGGCGATAAAATTGAATGTGCTTCCTAAAATGAGTCTTTGAATTCCTTGAACAATTCCTTCTTGCTGGGCGCCTTGGCCTGGGTTGGCTGATCGTCCTTTCACCAATATCAAAGCTTCTACATCAAACATCTCACCTAACTCTGGATGTGGCTTAAAGTTCCACCTCCAAGTATAAGTGTTTTCTATTCTTAAATTATCATCTATTAATTCTGGTAGATGAACCTGAAAAAACGGTAAA
>DCOU01000139.1 GCA_002322525.1 Candidatus Omnitrophica bacterium UBA1562
AACGAAGGGCAGGTGAAAACAGGATAGAGAACCGATCGCCTCTGTTGCTGCTATCAGGGATGCATAATGGTAAAACTTGCAGGGTAAGACATAAGCCGCCCTATTTAAAATTCGATTTTTAAGCCGGCTTGGTAGGATACACCTGGCATGGGGATATCTTGGATATCTTCATAGTTCTTATCGAAAATATTCAATATGTCCAGGTATAATTCTGCATTCTTTTTAAGGAATGCAGAAAAATGGAGGTCTACGAGAAAATAATCGCTTTGTGTTTTTCTGTCTTTATAAAGAAAATTTACCTTTTGCGTGCCGAACGGGAGGTTTAGATCCAGGCAGGCATTGATTTGATTTGTAGGGTTATTTAACGCGTATTTCGATATATAGATGTTTTCTCTTTTTATATCGGAATCGACATAGGAGTATGAAAAGGCTGCCGAAACAAGATCCACCGGCCTAATATTCACTCCTGCCTCAACGCCTTCCACATCTGCGCGGGCGATATTTTGCGCCTCATAAGCGGCAGCAGACGATGACGACTTTACCCAATCGATAAGGTCTTTTTCTTTTCTTTTGAATAAAGTCAGAGAAAAATCGAAAGGCAAATCTTTATTATATCCATAATCAACGCCTGCCTCAAAAGAATCCGCCTTCTCCGGGCTAAGATCCGCATTCCCTGTATCTGTCGGGCTATTATAATAAAGCTCTGTATAACTTGGCACCCTGAAAGAATGTCCGGCTGAGGTTCTGAATTTTGTATCCTTAAAAGGGATATAGGCGATACCCGCTGACGGAGAATACTGGGCTTCGAATTTTTCATATTTATCGGCCCTCAGGCCCGCATTAAATATAACCTTTTCAAAAATATCTATACTACTATTTATAAAAAGGGCGCCATGCCCCCTGTCATGATCGCCTAAATTTGTGCTTTCTATTTTTTCTTGACCGGCTTCGGTCCCGAATAATATATAACCTTTATATACGGGAATCGTAATCTGAACATCGGTGCCATACGAATCTGTCATGTGGTCATTACGGTAGAATCCTGGCCTTGTTATATCTAATATAAATTTGTCAAAATGACGCCTGAAATAAAGCTTGGGTTCCAGCATTATTTCATCGCCTGTCTTGTATCCCATGGTAGTAAACATGGTTTCGGTCCATTCCTTGGATGGATAAGGCGCATAAAAGTCATTTGCCCCGAATTCTTTATTATCGTAACCTGCCAGAAGATCAAATTCTCGAGATTTGTCAAATTCGGCCGTAACAAATGACGTGAGCGTCCTCAATTTAAAATCCGTATCATAACGATATCCGTTCGATTCTTTATTCTCAAAAGAGAAAAAACCGCTCAAGTTCTTCCAGCAATCCGAAAAAGACAGGTTTGAACAAACCGTCTCGTTGCTTCCATAAGAATTATTCAATAAAATCCTCACTCCTTCCGGCTTCTTGGTGATTATATTTACCACGCCTCCAAACGCATCCGCTCCGTATAGGCTTGAACCGTGGCCTGGTAAAATTTCTATCCTTTCTATGCTGTCAAGCGACAAGCCTGTGTCAAAATTATGATGAGCCGTCTGTGGATCATTTATCCTGATCCCGTTAACAAGTATTAAATTCTGGCTATACGTAGAGCCCCGAATGCTTAAATCTGATTGAACGCCGTAAAGGCCCCTATTTCTCATGTCGATCGCCCCTTCGCCTTTAAGCAATTCCTCAATCGACTTTGCGCCTGATCTTTCTATAGACTCTTTATTTATTATATGAACATTCCTTGAGATCTTGGAGTATTCTATTGGGGTTCTTGTAGCAGTTAAGACTATGGGTTCTAATTTGATATCTTTTTCTCCGTCGGAAAATGCGTCAAGCGCGCACAAGAAAGAGATTATTGAAAATAACATACATGCCAAAAAAGTTTTCATACGTTCATAATTGTAAACCAATAAATAGTATACGGTTAACTATTAAGGCGTTAAAATGAGGCCAGCTTTGCGGCTACCCTCATTTAACTATATTACCCTCTACGTGTTATGTTAATGGAATTTGCTTATTTTTCCAGATACTTTTTCAATCCGCCTCTCCAGGCACTATCCAAATCTTTAATTTTGGCGTCTATAAGTATTCTGCCGTCTTTTTTAATCGTCAATCCATCGCCACCAACTTCTCCGATCTCTTGAACGGGCACCCCTTGTTTAGCGGCAATTTGCTTAATCTTGTCCGCGTTCTTAGGTGGGCAGGAAATTACGATCCTTGTCTGGGTTTTTCCGAATAGAAGAGCGTCGTTTCTGATATCGGCGCCTGAAAGATTTATGCTGGCGCCCTGTTTTTTGCTGCCGTCAGTAATGCAGCTCTCGGCTATCGCTACAGCCAATCCGCCTTCTGAGCAATCATGCAAAGAATTGGCTAAACCATGCCCTGTGATTTCCTGGCAACACTTTTGCAGGGATTTTTCTTTTTCAAGGTCTATTACCGGAACAGGCCCTTTTTTCAAATTGTGGACAACCTTTAAATATTCGCTTCCGCCTAATTCATTCCTGCTCTCTCCGAGAAGAATTATTTTATCGCCTTGCTTTTTAAACGACTGCGTTCTTATCTTGGAGACGTCCTCTATCACCCCAACCATGCCTATTATGGCTGTGGGGTCAACAGAACCGCGCGGATTTTCATTATAGAAACTGACATTTCCGCTGACTACAGGCGTATCTAACACCTTGCTTGCCTCCGATATCCCCAACACCACCTGCTTAAATTGCCAGAATATCTCAGGATCCATAGGATTCCCAAAATTCAATCCATCTGTTAAGGCCAGTGCTTTTGCGCCGGCGCAGGCAATATTTCTTGCTGCCTCAGCAACCGCAATTTGACCCCCTTTGTATGGATCCAAATAGCAGTATCTTCCGTTGCAGTCTACCGTCATAGCCAGGGCCTTTTTAGTCCCGGGAATAGCAACCACCGCACTATCAGAAGAGCCTGGCATGGATAAAATATCACCGGCGTTCTTTGGGTCGCTTTTCTTATAAACCAATTCCTTGCTTGATATGGTTGGGGTAGCAAGTAATTTTAACAGTACTTCTTTTAAATTTTCCGGCTCCTTCACCGTTTTCAGGTTTAAACTATTTGCCTGGTCTAAATACGCTGGCCGTTTTTCCTCTCTTTGGTATACCGGCGCTTCGATCAGAAATTTAACCGGCACTGACGCAACCACATTATTCTTCTCCTTGACGGTCAATATGCCGTCGCTGGTCACTTTGCCTATAACTGTGGCCGGGACATTCCATTTGGAGAATGTCTTTTTAACTTTTTCTAACTTCTCTTTTTCTACTATCACCAACATTCTTTCTTGAGATTCGGAAAGCATAACCTCGTAAGAGTCCATCCCCTCTTCCTTGCGAGGCACTAAGTTTAAGTCTATTTCAATGCCCATACCCGCCTTATACGCTGTTTCCGCCGTAGAGCAAACGAGTCCGGCAGCGCCCATATCCTGCATTCCCACCGTCAAACCATTCTCTATTAATTCAAGACAGGCCTCTCGCAGTATCCTGCCCATCTTGGGATCGCCTATAGCCACTGCTGATTTCTTTTTTTCGGACCCCTCATCCAAGCCTCCGGAAGCAAAACTTGCCCCTGCCACGCCATCCCTGCCCGTTGCTCCGCCGACAATCAAAATCGGATTCCCAACGCCGCTGGCCCTTGCCTTTGTTAAATTCTTCTTCTTTAAAATACCGACTGTCATTGCATTCACCAGGGGGTTTCCTTCGTAGCACTCATCAAAGTATATCTCTCCGCCCACAACCGGTATTCCTACTTTATTGGCGTAATCCGTAAAGCCTCTGCCAATTTCCTTAAATAAAAATCTCACTTTTTCATCGGAAAGATTGCCTAATCGTAACGAACCCAGAAGCCCTACAGGCTTGGCGCCCATAGTAAAAATATCCCTGATGCAACCGCCTCCGCCTGTAGCTGACGCCTCATAGGGCTCTACGACCGACGGGTGGTTGTGAGATTCTACTTTAAAGGCCACTCCCAGGCCGTCACCTAAATCTACAACCCCTGCATTTTCACCGGGACCCTGTAACACCTGTTTGCCTGTCGTATGAAATAATTTCAAAACTGGTTTTGAATTCTTATAGCTGCAATGTTCCGACCACATAGCGGAGAATAACCCAAGTTCTGTAAAATTAGGTTCTCTCTTCAAAAGACTACATATTTTCTTATACTCCTCTTGGCTTAAGCCTTGTTCTTTAACTACATCGGGTGTTATTGTTACGTTTTCCACCATCTCCTCCTTTAATGTCAGTTTTGGTTATGTCAATCTTTAATGCGCTATATTCTCTAAATCCTATATATATTCTATTGTGCTTGGCGGTTTCGGGGTTATATCGTACAAAACTTTTACCACCTGAGGAATTTCTTTTATCATTCTGTCTCTTATGCTTTCAAGCGTTTCCCATGGAATTTTCGTGACAGAAGCTGTCATGGCATCTTTGCTTTCTACCGATCTTATGGCAATAATATTCCCGAAAGACCTCTTTCCATTTCTTATGCCCGTGGCCTTATCATTAAGTAGAACGGCAAAAGCCTGGAATGGTTTTAGCTCTTCTATCCCATCCTCTACGATAGATACGGCATGCCTCAATATCTTAACCCTTTCAGGCGTAACCTCTCCTACTATCCTCGTGGCAAGCCCAGGCCCTGGAAACGGCATTTGTTTATAAACTCTTTGCGAAAAACCCAATTCCTTAGCCACTTTTCTCACTTGAGGCTTAAAAATTTCTCTTAGGGGTTCTACCGCTTTGAAACCAAAGTGCTTTTTAGGATCAATGCCTATCTGCTTTAGAATGTTATGCTGCGTCTTTATCTTGCCTTTTGTCTCGATAATGTCGGCTGCTATCGTCCCCTGGATCATGGACTCCACGCCGGCTTCCTTAACTGCCTTGCCCAATGTTTTATAGAACAGATTCCGGAAGGCCTTTCTCTTCTCTTCAGGGTCTTCTTTTCCTTTGAGCGCTTTGAAAAAATCTTTTTGAACGCTCAGCGTCTTTACCTTTATTCCGAACGGCTTAAGCTCTCCCCTAACCCTTTTTTCATCGCTGTCACGCATCAAACCATCATCTATAAAAACTATAATTGCCCTACTGCCCAATGCCTTATGGGCTAAAACCGCGCAAGTCATGCTATCAACGCCGCCTGACGTGGCAACCAAAGCCCCTCTTTTCCCAACTTCTTTTTTTATTTCATTTATTTTAGATCTTATAAATTGTTTAGGCTCAAAATTCATACCCCCTCCTCTTTCTATTCTACAATAGGAATCCCCGTACCTTTCAAATACTTCTTTGCTTCCTTAATTGAAATCTCGCCAAAGTGAAATACTGAAGCGCAAAGGACTGCCGACGCCTTCGCGTCAACTACAGCCTCATAAAGATGCTCGAGTTTCCCGGCGCCGCCAGAAGCCACGACAGGAATGGATACTGCTTCCGCAACCGCTTTTGTCATTTCGATATCGTACCCCTTTTTAGTCCCATCGGCATCTTTACTCGTCAATAGAATTTCTCCCGCTCCAAGGTCTTCAGCGCGTTTTGCCCATTTAACAATGTCGACGCCAGTAGCCTCAGTACCACCGTTTACGAGAACTTCCAGGCGCGGTCTGCCGGAGGTTTTAGAATTCTTTTTACCGTCTATTGCAACTATAATTTTTTCTTTGCCAAATTTTTTAACGGCATCCCTTATTAAGTCAGGATCCTTAAAAGCCGACGTGTTTATAGAAACTTTTTTAACTCCCAGAGCGAACAGCACTTCTATGTCATCGACATTCCTGATGCCGCCTCCTACGGTAAAGGGAACTGTTGCAACGCTTGCCACCTTCCTTACCCAATCTATCCTTGTTGCCCTATTCTCAACAGAAGCCGCTATATCCAAAAAGACAAGTTCATCGGCCCCCTCTTTACAATAGGCTGTAGCCGCTTCAACCGGATCCCGGGCATCGCGCAGATCAACGAATTTTACGCCTTTAACTACCCGTCCGTTTTTAATATCCAGGCATGGGATGATCTTAACAGGTTTCATAATAATCTCATTATCTTAAGAAATATCCGGGTGCGGTCGGATTACCGTCGGTAGTGACATTGATACCTAACTTTCTTAATCCTCCCTCATCGCCTTTGGAAGGCAAGTGAGTCAAATGCATCTGGCAATCTTTTAGGGTCCCTAATTTTTTTGTTGCCACTTCTGCGGCCGGATTTGTAGTGGCGCTTATGGAAAGCGCTATCACTATCTCTTCCACATCCAGGCTTTCTGAACGCATTTTGAGCGTCTCTTTCTTAAGGGTACTTATATTATTTATAACGGATTTTGGAAGAAGGTTCATTTCGTCAGGTATCTTTGCTAATTTCTTAACGGCGTTCAATACGACTGCCGATGCCGCGTGCAGAAGCGGAGAGTTTTTACCTTTTATCACTTTGCCGGTATGCAATTCTATGGCTGCGCCGCAAAATATGCCCTTATAACCCTTTTTTTTCTTCTCTGCTTCCTGGGCGGCTTCCCTTGCAGGTGTCACACAAGGCCTATCCTCTTCCTTCAGGTCTAATCCTTCCATTAAATTCTTGGCGCGCTCTACAACATCCTTAAGCTGTATCCCAAGCATAAATTCCATCTTATAGCGGTAATACCTTCTTATGATCTCTTGCTTGGCGGCATCCTGAACTATTTTGTCATCGATAATGCCGAATCCTGCCCTGTTTACCCCCATATCAGTAGGGGAATTATACATAAACATGCTTTTATCATTTTTAATGATCCGTTCCAGGATCTTCTTCAATATAGGAAAAGCCTCAACGTCCCTATTGTAATTGATGGCTTCTTTCTTATATGCGGCTAAATGAAAAGGGTCAACCATGTTAAAATCTTTTAAGTCAGCCGTAGCGGATTCATAAGCCACGTTCACGGGGTGCTTCAATGGCAGGTTCCAGATGGGGAAAGTTTCAAACTTGGCATATCCTGAATTTATTCCCTTTTTATGGTCGTGATATAATTGAGAAAGGCATGTGGCCAATTTGCCGCTACCCGGCCCTGGCGCTGTAACTACAACTATAGGTTTTTTCGTCTGAATATACTCATTGCCCCCGTAACCTTCTTCGCCGACTATTCTTTCAACATCAAACGGATAACCAGGTATTTCTTTATGTATATAAGTAGCTATGCCTTGCCGTTCCAGCCTATTCCTGAACCTTATTGTCTGTGCGTCATTTTTAAAATGGGTCAATACAACACTCGATACGTCCAACCCCCAATCCTTAAGATCGTCTATCATATACAATGTGGCCGTATCATAGGTCATCCCTAAGTCGCCGCCCAAGCGCCCCATTTCCACATCTTTCGAATTAACGCAAAAAATGATTTCTGTCTGGTCGCCTAATGATTTAAGAAGCCTCAACTTCACCCTAGGGTCATATCCTGGCAGGACGCGGGACGCATGATAATCAAAACAGAGTTTTCCTCCAAATTCAAGATAGAGCTTATGATCGAATTTCTTTACTCTTTCTAATATTGATTTCGATTGTTCCTTAAGGTATTTTTCGTTATCAAACCCTATTTTTTTCATATTGGCCTATCTATAAAGCAAAAAGACGTCTTCTCAACTATAAAAATTTTCCTTTGTAATCATAATGTTAGTCCAAGGCATAACTATATATATCAAAATAATAATCCCGTGTCAAGTCTTTTTCAGGCGGCCTTGCACTATTATGAAGAACCCCCTTGAAAAATATCTTTAGCGGCGAGTTTTTTTTCTATGCTATCTAAAACCAATCCCTTTTCCAGGATCCATAACGGACCTACAAGTAAATCGCGCGGGCAGTCGGCAGTTATTCTTTGAATAACGGTATTTGGCCACAAATACTTTAAGAATTCCGTTGCAACCTCAGCGAATTCTTCTAATTCCAGTATCGTAAATGAACCGGATTTCAATAATTCTTCAAGTTTTGTTCCTCTAATTATATAAAGCGGATGTATCTTCACCCCATCTAAACGAAGCCGCCCCAGTTCTTTTGCCGTTTCTAAAATATCTTCTTTTGTTTCATGGGGTAAGCCTATAATTACATGGGCGCATATCTTTATATTTCTTTTCCTGGTCAGTTCGACTGCCTTTAAAAAATCTTCATATAGATGGTTACGATTAATAAATGCTAATGTTTTATTATGTATGCTTTGCAAGCCGTACTCAATCCATACTTCATAGTCCTTGGAATAGCTTTCGATCAGATCCAGAATCTCTTCATTTATAAAATCTGGTCTCGTGCCTACTGACAGGCCCACGATGTCATCAAATCGCCTTATTGCATCATATTTCTTTTTAAGGATATCCAGGGGACCGTAGGTATTGGTATGCGCCTGAAAGTACACTATGAACTTTTGAGCCTCGTATCTTTTTCTTCCCAGGTTTATACCTTCGGCAATTTGTATTTCTATAGGCCTGGCCGGTAAGCGGGTATTAAAGCTGAATGCCTTATTGTCGCAATAAACGCAACCGTCCTTACTAATCTTACCGTCTTTATTTGGGCAGGAAAAACCGGCGTCTATGCTCACTTTATGGACTCGACAACCAAAACGTTCTTTTAAATATGCGGAAAATTTATAATATCTATCTTGGTTTTCGCGTTTCATCTTCATCTTTGATTTTTGCCCGCCTTCGTGTATCGGGCTATTCAAAGTAGATAGCCTTCGGCGGGCATCCGCCGAAGCTTATCACCTTTGAAGCTTCTTCTCTGGCGAAGGAGGATGATTCCTAATTTTTTTAAGATACACCATCAAAATTGTAATTGCCACCGGCGTAACACCCGAAATCCTGCCGGCTTGTCCTAAATTTAAAGGTTTAAATTTCGAGAGTTTTTCCACGATCTCACCTGAAAGACCGGGGATCCCGTTGTAATTTAAAGATGGAGGGATTTTTATTTTTTCTAGATCTTTAAAGTTTTTTACGTCGCTGTTTTGACGGGCGATAAAACCTTCGTATTTGACCTCTACCTCTATGCATTTAAGCGCGCCGAAAGAATAATCAGAAGAAAAATACTCTTTTAAGTCCTCTATTTTAAAACCCGGCCTTTTTAATAGCTGATAGAGGCTTATTTTTTTACCATTTTTCGTAATTTTCTTCTGCTTTAGATCGGCGATGCCTTCTTCGACTTTTCTTTGTTTTTCTTTAACGCGATCATATGTGCTTTTGTTGACCAGTCCAAGCTCAAAACCAAACTTACTTAAGCGAAGATCAGCGTTATCTTCGCGAAGTATCAACCGATATTCTACGCGCGACGTAAACATCCTATAAGGTTCATTCGTACCTTTTGTGACAAGATCGTCGATCAAAACGCCTATATAACTGGTTGATCGGTCCAATATAAACGGAGGCTTGTTTTTTACTTTTAACGCAGCATTGATTCCTGCGATTAACCCTTGCGCAGCGGCTTCCTCATATCCTGTTGTTCCGTTTACCTGACCGGCTAAATATAAGTTTTTAACAAGCTTTGTCTCAAGGGTCGAAAAAAGTTGGGTCGGATCCACAACATCGTGTTCTATCCCGTAACCAAAACGGTTGATTTTGACACTTTCCAAGCCGGGTATGGAACGAATAAAAGCTATCTGCACATCTTCCGGCAAGCTTGTTGAAAGCCCATTTGGATAAAATTCGTCCGTATCTAAGCCTTCGGGCTCTAAAAATATCTGGTGCCTTTTGTGATGAGAGAACTTAATTACTTTGTCTTCCAGCGAAGGGCAATAGCGCACGCCTGTCCCCACTATTTTCCCGCTAAAAAGAGGCGAACGATCAATATTTTTTCTGATTATATCATGAGTATTCTCACCTGTATAAGTGATATAACACGGAACTTGAGTAGCGCTAAGTTCATCCGTGGAAAAAGAGAACCCTCTAGGGGAAGAATCCCCGTTCTGGATTTGAAGTTTTGAAAAATCTATGGTTTTACCGTCGAGTCTAGCGCATGTCCCGGTTTTAAATCTTAAAAGTTTAAACCCTAAATCCCGTAAAGAATTAGAAAGCTCACAGCTTGAACGTTTTTCTTCGATCCTCCCTCCTGAAAAACTATTCATGCCGATATGGATTAAGCCGTTAAGAAAAGTCCCCGGGGTTATTATAACAGCATTAGCGCTTAACTTATTCCCCTTGTCTGTCAATACGCTTTTAATAGACCCATTCTCAACTAGTAGTTTAAAAACCTCTCCTTCGTAAAGATGCAGATTGGGCTGATTTTTTACTGCTTTTTGCATATAAAAAAGATATTTTTTTCTGTCTACTTGCGCGCGGGATGAGTGCACTGCCGGCCCTTTTGATGCATTTAAAATTTTAAATTGTATGGCACAAGCATCCGCTGCACGCGCCATTTCTCCGCCCAAGACATCGATCTCCTTAACTAGCTGTCCCTTTCCTATTCCGCCAATCGCAGGATTGCAAGACATGAGGCCTATTGTATCTAACTGCATAGCAATCATGAGGGTTAGGCACCCCATGCGGCTAGCTGCTAAGGCAGCTTCACACCCGGCATGCCCCCCTCCTATTACAATTATGTCATAAACTTTATCGCCCATGATCTAAATACCTCGTATTGACCTACCCCCGTCTATTGT